>DASUPQ010000315.1 GCA_036280995.1 Actinomycetota bacterium
GGCGCTGGTCGAGATGGGAGCGCAGGTGCGGGAGTGGCGGTTGCACGCCCGCACCGGGATGAGCCTGAACGACCTCGCCGACTGGATCAATCCGGTCGTGCGGGGCTGGATCAACTACTACGGCCGGTTCTACCGGTCGAAGCTGTATCCCCTCCTGCAGCGCATCAACACCTACCTGATGCGCTGGGCTGGCAAGAAATACAAGCGGTTACGCGCCTACCGGCGCTTCACCAGTTGGTGGTTCGGGATCGTCGATCGAAACCCCGAGCTGTTTACCCACTGGCGATTGGTGCGCACGTTCGCAGGATTGCGATGAGACGAGCGGAGTGACGGGAGACTGTCACGCTCCGTTCTGTGGGAGCCCGGGGGTGAGATTCCCCCGGGCCACCCGGCGGTGCAGGGGGTGGAGGGTCCGGACCGGGAGCTGTGGGACGCCGGCGAGGTGGTCGGCCATCTGGTCGCGGAGGGCAGCATGTTCGCGTTCCTGGCCGAGCACCGCGGCGAGGTGTTCCCCGACGAGCAGTACGCGGATCTGTTCTCCCCGATCGGGCGCCCGTCGCTGCCGGCGACCCGGATGGCCGCGGTGCTGACGTTGCAGGCGCTGCACGAGCTGTCGGATCGGGAATGCGCCGAGGCGGTCCGCTGCGATCTGCGGTGGAAGGTGGCGTGCGGGCTGTCGCTGCTGGATGAGGGGTTCGATCCCTCGAGCCTGACCTACTGGCGTCAGCGGATCGCCAAATCGGGGCGCCCGCACCGGATCAACGACGCGATCCGGCAGGTGATCGAGGCGACCGGGGTGTTGGCGGGTCGACGACGCCGGGCGGTGGACTCCACGATCCTCGACGACGCGGTGGCCACCCAGGACACCGTCACCCAGCTGATCTCGGCGATCCGGCGGGTGGGGCGGCAGGTCCCCGGCGGCGGTGAGGTGATCGCGGCGGTGTGCACGGGGCACGACTACACCCAGCCGGGCAAGCCGCGGATCGACTGGACCGACCCGGACGCGAAGCACGCGCTGGTCTCGGGGTTGGTGACCGACGCGAACGCGGTCCTCGCGGCGCTCACCGACACCGACACCGTGACCGAGCTCGGCGAGACCGCTGCGGCCGCGGTGGCGTTGCTGGCGCTGGTGGCCGGGCAGGATGTGGAACCCGCCGAGGGCTCCGATGGGCGTGACGGGCGGTGGCGGATCGCCCGGAAGGTGGCCCCGGACCGGGTGATCTCCACCGTCGACGAGCAGGCCCGGCACACCCGCAAGTCCCCGAGTAGCCGCCGGGACGGCTACCGCGCTCACCTGGTCGCCGAACCCGAGACCGGGTTGATCACCGACGAGGCGCTGACCATGGCCGCCGGAGCCGACAACGCCGACGCCGCAGTGGCGCAGACGTTCCTGACCGACACCGACACCGACCGGGCCGAGACCGCAATGCAACCCGCGACCAGCGAGGACACCGCGACCAGCGAGGACACCGCGACCAGCGAGGCCGGGCAGGCCCCGGCGGGGAGTGGAAGCGCCGCACGCGAGGACGCGTCGGCGGGTTCGGCTGGGGACTCGGGTATCGGCGTCGGCGATCGGGCCGGGGGCGGGGGCGGGGGCGGGATCGCGGACGCGGCCCGCGCGGCGTTGCGCTGGTACGGCGACTCGGCCTATGGCACCGGTGATCTGCGGGATGCGATTGAGCGGTCCGGGGACCAGGCCGTGATCAAGCCCAAGCCGGTGGCGCCCGCGGTCGCGGGCGGGTTCACCGTGGACGACTTCACCGTCGACGAGGGCGCCGGCGTCGTGACCTGCCCGGCCGGGCAGACCCGCCCGCTGTCGCCGCGCCGGTCGGTGACCTTCGGAGCGCTGTGCCGGGAGTGCCCGCTGCGCGCCCGGTGCACCACCTCGAAGACCGGTCGCACCCTGGTCCTGCACGAACACGACGACCTGCTGCGCGCCGCCCGAGCCGACTGGACAACCGACCCCGCGCTGCGCGAGGACTACCGCCACCACCGGCCGAATATCGAGCGGGTCGTCTCCCAGGTCGCGAGCCAGGGCGGGCAGCGGGTCAAGCTGCGCTACCGCGGCACCATCAACAACCACGCCTGGCTCAAGCGGCGCACCGCGGCGCTGAACCTGCGCAACCTGATCGGTCGTGGCCTTACCCGCATCGACCGAACCTGGGTCCTGGCCATCTGAACAGCCAGGCCGCGGCCAGCGCCCACCACCCTCCGAATCCACCCGGTCAGATCCCCTCCACCGGTATCCGTGACCGGCGCCGCGCCGGTCGCCCACGCGACCGGCCGAACATCACCGAGGCCACCAGAGCCAGCGTCGGTCCCGACGAACCCCACACAACCTCGCTTTTCAGCGCCCTCCTAGCGCGAATGCTGCCGGCTCGAGAAGGGCTAGTGACCGGGTCGCCTCGGGACGGCGGGCGGCGGCGAACAGGACGGCGAGGCCTCCGTAGGAGTGGCCGACCAGGTGCGCGCCGTTGCCCATGAGTGTGGCGATGTCCTCGGCGTCGCGCAGGAAGTCCTCACCGTCGGCCGCCGGGCTGCGCCCGTAGCCGCGGCGGTCCGGCGCCAACAGGCGATAGCCCTCGTCAGCGAGCGGTCGCTGCACCTCCCACTCCTCGGCCGCGGTGGCCAGCGAACCGTGGGCGAGCACCACCGACGTCCCGTCGCCCCAGGCCTCCACGTGGATGTCGGTGTTCGGATACGTGCCGAGTGTCGTGTCCGTCGTCATGACTGTGTTCCTCTTTCGTTGCTGCTGTAAGGGTGTCGAGTGGCGGTCAGGCCGGAACGGCGGTTCGTCCTCGGTCAGTCGGTCTGTCGGTCACGCGGCCATCGACAGCGGGGCGACGAAGTCCTGGACTGCCACGGTCCCGGCGAAGACACCGAAGAAGCGCCCGGCGAGGACGGGATCGTCGCGCATGGCGGCGAAGAGCCGCTCGTCCTGAGGGGTGGGCGGCGCGAGCGCGGACGTGGCGTAGGTGAAGTCGTACATCGCCATGACGGCCGCGTTCCGCTGCCGTTCGTACGCCGCGAGGGCGTCG
>DASUPQ010000316.1 GCA_036280995.1 Actinomycetota bacterium
CGAGGGAGCGGTGCCGAACAGGCCGGGGTGGGTGATGCCGGTGTAGCGGATGCCGGGCAGGTGCCTTGAGGTGGCCTGCTGGCCGTGGAAGTCCCAGATCGCCTTGTAGGCGTCGGGGTAGTACTCGGTGAGGAAGCCGCCGGCGTTGGTCTTGGCGAAGATGCCGGTGTAGCCCCAGCCCTGGCCCGGGGCCGGCCCCGTCTCCTGGGGGACCGGGCCGAGGTCGAGGATGTCGACGACCAGCAGGTCGCCGGGTTCGGCGCCCTGGATCTCGACGGGCCCGCTGAGCATGTGGGCGTGGGTGAGGTCGACGTCGCGGACGTCGTTGGCCGAGTCGTTGTTGCCGAGCTGGGCGTCGGTCCACTCGCGGCACTCGACCCGGAACTCGCTGCCGGGCCGCACCGAGGCGGCGGGAGGGATGTCGGGGTGCCAGCGGTTGTGACCGGGGACGGCCTGGTCGCGCATGGACTTGGACTGGTCGACGCTGAAGACCACTTCCGGCATGTCGATCCCTCCTCGTGCGGGGTCGCTAGCGGCGGGGCAGGGCGGCTTGGCGGGGGTCGGCGGGGGCGCGCCGCCGGACCGGCCGCGGCGGGACCTTGCGCACCACCTCGGGGTGGTCGGCGCTGGCCTCCTGGCGTTCCAGGGCGCCGGCCAGGGCCGCCTGGACGCGGCGGACCGGCAGGGCCGAGAACTGGCGCCGGCCCTCCCGGCGGCACGCCGGGCAGGCGGCGGAGGGGGTGGCGCTCCCCATCGAGCGGCGGACGGTGAACGGCCCGCAGGCCGGGCAGCGATACTCGTACTCGGTCACCAGGTCACCTCCGTGGGGGGCCTGTCCGAGAGATAGCGCGTGCTGAGAATAATTTCTTGAGAAAGTATTGACCGCTTCCCGACGGGCCTGTCAAGCCCTCGTCGGGGTGAGCTGGTCGAGGACCTCGAAGTCCATGCTGTCGGCCCTGGCCAGGTAGACCCGCTGCTCGAGGTGGCGGCCACGCAGCTGCACGGCGCCTCGCGGCCCGTCGTAGCCGACGGTGTCGGCGACCGCGCAGATGCGGTCGACGTCCAGGCTCCGGGCCCGCCGGATGAGCTGGACCAGCAGGCGCACGCCCTCGTAGCAGGACTCGCCGAGGCTGTTGAGCACCGGGGCCTCGGGCCCGTAGCGGGCGCTGAAGCGGCCGATGAAGTCCAGGCTGTCGGAGGTGGCCAGGGAGTCGAAGAAGCCCGCCGAGGCGAACAGGCCCCTGGTGCTGTCGGCACCGGAGGCCAGCAGCATGTTCTCCTCCATCAGGGTGCTGAGCCGCAGCAGCCGCTGGTCGAGACCGGCGCGGGCGAAGGCCCGGTTGAACTGCACGGCGTCGTCGCCCACCAGCAGCATCAGCACCGCCTCGGCGCCGCTGCGCTCGACCCGGCGGAGCACGTCGCCGTACTGCTCGGTGCCGAGACGGACGAACACCTCGTCGCAGATCTCGGCGCCGCTGACGCGGGCGTACCGGCGGGCGGCGGCCGCCGATCCGCGCGGCCAGACGTAGTCGTCGCCGACGATGCACCAGCGGCGGATGCCGAGCTCCTCGGCCATCCACCGCATCGAGGGGAGCAGCTGCTGCGACGGGGTCTCGCCGACCAGAAAGACCCCCGGCGTCCGCTCGCCGCCCTCGTACAGCGGCGTGTAGACGTACGGAACCCGGCCGGTCACCCTCGGGGCGATCGCCTGGCGCACCGCCGAGATGTGCCAGCCGGTGACGGCCTCGACCGACCCGGCCGTCACCAGGGCGTCGACCTCGTCGGCGACCCGGCGGGGGCGAGCGCCCCCGTCGACCACCACGAACCGGAGCTGGCGTCCGAGCACGCCGCCCTCGCGGTTGACCTCCTCGGCGGCGAGCTCGGCACAGGCTTCGCAGGAGGGTCCGAAGATTCCGGCCGGGCCCTGGAGGGGGATGACCAACGCGACCCGGAGCTGGTCGTTACCCATCACGTTCGCTCTCGACCTAGAATAGTTTCTGCTACGAGGTACCCTAGCCCCGGAACCAGCCTGCCGCAATGAGAACCGCCCGACGTGACGAGGACCTGGCCCACCTGCTGAGCCAGGCCGAACGCCGCGTGACGGAACGGTTGTCGGCCGCCCTGGAGGCCGAGGGCCTGACCCTGGCCCAGTGGTGGGTCCTGACGTTGCTCTCCGACGGGGCCGGCCACCCGATGGCCGAGGCCGCCGAGTTCGCCATGCTGCCGGCCCCCACCCTGACCAAGGTGGTCGACCGGATGGTGTCGCTGAACCTCGTCTACCGCCGCCCCGACCTGCGCGACCGCCGCCGGGTGCTGATCTACTCGGCCGCCCGCGGCCGGCGCCTCCACCAGCGCCTCGCCCGCGACCTCAGCCTGGCGGTCCGGGTCCTGGGAGACCCCGCCGACGACCAGGACGCCGCCCAGCTCGCCCGCCTGCTGGTGCGCATCCTGGAACGCCACCAGTAGCCCCGCGTCGGCGGTTCCCCTTGCACCCTGACCGCCCACATGATCAGGCGGATGCTCCAGCGACCGGTCGACGAACTCCTGAGTCTTCACGCTGCGATGGTTTGCGGCTCCCCTCGCCGGTCAGTCAGGTGGCATGCGCTTTGGGAATGTTGAGGTTCGCCCGCTCGGTGGCGGGCTCGGCTGCCTGTTCATGGTGTTGTTCTCGGTGGTCGCCTCGGTGGTGCTGACGGTGCTGGTCAATCTGCTGCTCCGCTAGCACTCCGGGCTGGCCTCGACCACCAGCGGCGTTCGGCGGGGTCACCGGCGGTAGAACGATCAGCCAGCTTCCGGCGTCGGCACGCCCTTGACCGCCAGCCATAGCGCCAGCGACAGCTCGGCCAGCCCGACAGGCAGCAGGATCCCCGGGACGAGCCGGTCGGACAGTGCCGGCGACAGGATCAACGCCAGGGTGTTCAGGACATAGCAGCCGCCCGCCACGACCATCAGCGCGCCAATGACGCGCGGGATGAGCCGCGAGCGGAGGATGAGCATGCCGCTGAGCACGCAGAAGCCCGCGAAGAAGAGGAGCGCGAAGCCGAAGCCGGTGTCGAACAGGCCGACGGCGAGGTAGGAGAAGGCCTGTCGCTGCCCCTCACCCAGCGCGGTGAGCGCGCCGCTCTCCTCGATCATCGCCAGCGGCGCATAGAGACAGAGAAGGCTCGCTGCCTCGACCACCACGCCGGCGACGCTGAACACGAGCGCCAGGCGCGCAAGCGTGGGTTCCACCGCCTTGAACAGCCCGCAGATGAGCACGTTCGTCACAATGGCGGGGACCAGGTAGAGGAGGTGGACGGCGACCCCCCACCGCCACAGCGCCTCGTCGGCGGCGATCGCGCGCGCTGTCGCGGCGGCGTCGCCCGGCACGACCAGCGATCCCCGCACGAACGCTTCGGCGAACAGTCCGCCGGCGATCACCATGAGGTAGCACAGCCCCGCGATCCGGGCCTGCCGCACCAGCGATGCCGGGCGAGCCTGTTCCATCACCGCCTGGTTCACCACTTCCATCACCCCATCCAACCCGGTGTGGTACGTCAATTGGCGCGCGGACGCTCTGAGACTAGGGACGGGGCGATGGCGGCGGATCGGCCATCGGGATGAGCCGCGGCGCCAGGCGTCGCCGCTTCCGGTGCCGGCCCCGACCAAGGTATCGGTCGCTGCGACCTCGGTATCGACCGCGGCGCCGGCGGATGAGAGGCGGATCCCGGGGCTAGCCCGGCTGCCGCCGGTCAGCCATGGCCCTCGCCAGGGGTGACCAGGCCGCTCTCGTAGGCGGTCACCACGACCTGGGCGCGGTCGCGGAGGTCGAGCTTGGTCAGGATCCGGCCGACGTGGGTCTTGACCGTCTGCTCCGCCAGCACCAGCGTGTCGGCGATCTCGCCGTTGGACAGGCCGCGGGCGATCAGCTTGGCGACCTCCAGCTCGCGCGCGGTGAGGCTGGCGAGCTGATCGGGGCGTGGCCGGTCGCGGCGTGGCTGGCTGGCGAACTCCTCGATGAGCCGGCGGGTGACGGTCGGCGCCAGGAGGGCCTCGCCGGCGGCCACGATGCGGACGGCCGCGACCAGGTCGTCGGCGGTGGCGTCCTTGAGCAGGAACCCGCTGGCGCCGGCGCGGAGCGCCTCGTACACGTAGTCGTCGAGGTCGAAGGTCGTCAGCATCAGCACCCGCGGCCGGTAGTCGACACCGACGGGCGGGTGCATCAGTCGCCGGGTGGCCTCCAGCCCGTCCATCACCGGCATGCGCACGTCCATCAGGACCACGTCGGGCCGCAGTTCGCGGCAGGTCCGCACCGCGTCCTCGCCGTTGGTGACCTCGCCCACCACCGCCATGCCCTGCTGGGCGTTGAGCAGCGCGCCGAACCCCTGGCGCACCATCGCCTGGTCGTCAGCGAGCATGATCCTGATCATCGGGGAGTTCCCTCCGGGTTCCCCGAACCCCCTCGGCAGGTGGTCATGCCTTCTCCGCAGGGGTCGCCGCCAGGGGCAGGACCGCCTCGACCAGGTAGCCGCCGTCGCTGGTCGGCCCGGCCGACAGGGTGCCGCCGAGCATGGCGGCCCGCTCCCGCATGCCGACGATGCCGTGCCCGGCCGCGCCCGCCATCGGGTGGGGACCGGGGCCCGGCGGCCGGTCGTTGCGGACGTGGAGCCGCAGGCGCTCGGGCTCGTAGCGGACCTCGACCGCGGCGGGTGCCGCCGGCGCATGCCGCAGGGCGTTGCTGAGCGCCTCCTGCATGATCCGGTAGGCCGACAGCTCCACCGCCGGCGGCAATGGCCGCTGGTCGCCCTCGACGCGCACGTCCACGGTCAGCCCGGCGCCCTGGACGGCTGCGACCAGTCCCTCCAGCCGGTCCATGCCGGGCTGGGGCACGCGTTCGGGGCCGGCGTCGGCGCCACGGAGCACGCCCAGCAGCCGCCGCATCTCAGTCAGCGCCTCGCGGGCGATGGCGCTGGTCTCGGCCATGTCGTCCTTGACGGCCTCCGGCAGCCCGGGGATCCGGAACGGCGCGGTCTCGGCGCGCACGGCGATCACCGACATGTGGTGGGCGACCACGTCGTGGAGCTCCCGCGCGATCCGGGCCCGTTCCTCCAGCAGGGTGCTGCGCGCCTGCTCCTCCTGCTCCCGCCGCCTGCCCTCGACCAGCTCGAACGTCAGCCGCCGCCGCGTCCCGGTGAGGTAGCCCAGGGCGATCAGCACGGTCGCCAACAGGATCCCGAGGTAGGCCTGGTTGAGGGCGTCCACGCCGGCCCCGGTGGCGACATACCCGAAGACGATGATGGCGTCGGTGACCAGCCAGACCCCGACCAGCAGGTGGAGGTCCAGCCGCACCGCCACGGTGTAGGTCACGTACATGGCGACGAAGACCAGGGTCGGGAGCCACGGGGGCCCCACCCAACCCTCCGGCGGCACGAGCAGCGGCGTCGCCGCGGCCACCACCACCTGCAGCCGCCAGGCCCGCAGCGGCGTTGCGGCGGCCAGGCCCAGCGGCAGTGCGATCAGCGCCGCCACCGGCGGCACGACGATCTCCCACAGCCGGCCGCTGTCGACGAGCATCTGGGTGCTCAGCAGGAACGTCCCGACCGCGGCCAGCCACAGGATGGGCGCCCGATAGCGGCTCAGCCAGCCGAAGCGCCCCTCTCCCGCCGGCAGCGGCGGCGGCTCCGGCCCGACGAGCAGTTCGGTCGGGGCGCTCACCAGGCGCCTGAGTGCGTCCTGGAAGGAGCGGACGTCGGAGGCCTCGCGGGCGGCACGCCGCCACGACGGCGCTTGCCGGTCCGGCCGACCAGCCAGCGGCGCGCGCAGCGCCCGCCAGCGTCGGCGTGCCCAATCTGGCGCTCGGCGGCTGCGGAACCTCATGGCAGGCAGGCTACATGCGGCTGTGCGCGCGGTCGTGACCCTGCGGAGTGATCTCCGGCGGCGGGTCTCATACCCGGGAGCCAGACCCCCGCTACCACCGGACCCGACGCGCCCGTCCCGTGGATGTCCGGGTCGGGCGCGATGGCGGCCCGCGCTGCGCCTCCAGGGCCAGGCGAGCCCGCATCCGATACCCGAGCGCCACCCGCAAGACCGCACCGGGGCGTGACGCGCCACCCAGCTTGCGGCGGGACCTTCCGTCCGATGGCCAGACCCGCTGGCCTGCAGAGCACGGAAGGCACCCCGATGTCCACCCCCCGCACCGAGGTGCTCGGGCGCCGCGCCCGGCGCCCGAGATGGCGGCTCGCCGCCGCGGTCCTGCTCGCGATCCTGGCGCTCGGGCTGCCGGCCGTCCGCGTCGACGCCATGCCACGGACCCAGCCAGGTCCCGGCCCCGCCACGCTGGCCGCGGTGCCGGACGACTTCCCGGCGGTGATGGGGTACATGCCGGTGACGGCGCGCATGGCCGGCGGGACCGTCCGGCTCGCCAAGCCCACCGGAGCGTGCTCGGCGCCGGGCGGCGACGCGCCGTTCGGGTTCGAGCAGGTCTGCAGGGTCCACGACTACGGCTACGACCTGCTCCGCTACGGGCACGCGGGTAGGCAGCGCCTGACCCCAGAGGCGCGCCGGCAGCTCGACGCCATGTTCGACCGCGACCTGCACGCACGCTGCCAGGCGACCAGGCGTGGGCTCGCCCGGGTGGGCTGCCACCTGCTCGCCGAGGGGTTCACCGCCGTCGTCTCCGTCAACTCCTGGCGGCAGCGCTACGGCAACCCCGCCAGGGAGTCGCCGCCCGGCTGGTCGCTCGGGCTCGTCGCCCCGATCCTGGCCGCGCCGTTGTTGCCCCGCCTGGTGCGCCGCCGCGGCGCCCGTGCCCGCCGCGCCCGTGCCCGCCGCGCCGGTGGGCGGCTACGGGCGCTCGCCGACGCCACGCCGGCCGGCCGCGACCGCTACGTCGACTTCCTGCGTGTGATCAGCATCGTCACGGTGGTGCTCGGTCACTGGACGATCGCCGCCGTGGCCCCCTCCGGCGACGGCCTTGCCGCCGGGAACGTGCTGTCGACCACCCCGGGCCTGTGGTTGGCGACCTGGGTGCTCCAGGTCATGCCCGTGTTCTTCCTCGTCGGCGGGTTCTCCAACATGGTGAGCTGGCAGGCGCTGGAGCGCCGCGGCGGCGGCTACGTCGAGTACCTGTCCGGCAGGATGGCGCGGCTGCTGCGGCCAGCACTGGTCTTCGCGGCCGTCTGGCTGGTGATCCCGCCGGTGCTCGGCCGGCTCGGTCTGCCCGGCGAGCAGGTCCAGCTGGTCGGCAGGATCATGGGCCAGCCGCTGTGGTTCCTCGGCGTCTACCTGGTGGTGGTGGCGCTGGCCCCGGCGATGGTGCGGCTGCACCGACGCTTCCGCCTGTGGGTGCCGGCCGCCTTCGCCGCCGCCGCGGCGGCGGTCGACGCGGTCCGTCTCGCGGCCGGCATCCATCAGATCGGCTACTTGAACCTGCTGCTGGTGTGGGTGCTGGTGCAGCAGCTCGGCTTCTTCTACGCCGACGGCACCCTGGAGCGGCTGTCGCGCCGCGCGCTCGCCGGCCTGGCCGCCGCCGGCCTGGCGGGCCTGCTCGTGCTGACCGGGACCGGCCCGTATCCGCCGAGCATGGTCGGCCTGCCCGGCGACCGGTCGAACATGAGCCCGCCGACGGTCTGCATCGTGGCGCTCACCGTCTGGCAGCTCGGCCTGGTCATGCTCGCCCGCGCGCGGGTGTCGGCCTGGCTGGCCCGCCGTGGACCCTGGACCGCGGTGATCGCGGTCGGCTCGATGGCGATGACCCTGTACCTGTGGCACCTCCCAACGATGGCCGCCCTCTACGGCCTCGTCCTCGCCGTCGACGGACCGCTGCCCAACCCTGGCTCGGGTGCCTGGTGGGCGACCCGACCGCTGTGGCTGGCAGTGCTGGCGGCGGTCCTGGCCCCGCTGGCGCTGGCCCTGTCCCGCTTCGAGCGATCCCGCCGCCCGGCAGGCTTCCCTACGCGGACCCTCGAGACGCGCACCGGCCGCGTCGCCGCCGTGCTCGGCGTCGTCCTGGTCACCCTGGGCCTGCTCGGCTTCGTGGCGAGCGGCTTCACCCCCCTGCTCGACCCCCACGGCAGCCCCCTGCTGGTCCTCCGCGTCGACCCGCTGCAGAACCTGCTCCACCTGGTGGTCGGTGCCGCACTCCTCGGGGCGGCCCGCACCGGCGCCACCGACTACCCGCGGCCCTGGCTGCTGGCGGCGGTCGGCAGCGCCCTTCCCCTGGCATTGCCGTCCGCCGCGCCGGTAGGGGTCGTCCTCCACCTGGCCGTCGCGGCGCTGGCGCTGACGGTCGCCGCGAGCCGCCGCCAGCAGCCGGATAAGATGACCACGGCATGATCTCGCACGCCTGGCCGCCAATGGATGTTGATCTGCGTTCCGCGGTCTCGATGTCGCAGCTGCGCGAGCTGCCGGCGGGATCGACCCGGGTGAAGATCTCTGCCGGCTCGGTGACGCACTGGGAGGTGGCGGAGGTGCTGCGCATCTCCGCCACCGTCGCCTGGGCACCCACGACCTGCGGGTCGCTCTGCATCTGCTCGACCTTGCCTCGGCGCGGGTCGGGGAGCAGACCGGGTCGGACCATCGGGCAGGACGCGAACTCGTCGTCCAGGTCAGCCAGCAGGAGCTGGCCAACGCCGTGGGCACGGTTCGGGAGGTCGTCGTGCGGGTCCTGCGCGAACTGCGCCAGGACGGCGTGGTGCGGACCGAACGCGACCGGATCGTGCTCCTGGAACCGGGACGGCTCATCCAGGAACAGGGGTGGAACCAAGGTTCCTGACGGCGGTGTCCGGGCGGTCGACACTTCGGCGCATGACCAGAGGACGACCGCGCGACGCGGTGATCGACTGTGCGGTGGTGGGCGCCGGACCAGCCGGGCTGGCCGCCAGCGCCGCCCTCAGCCGACGCGGCGTCGAGCATGTGATCCTGGAGCGGGGCCGGGTCGGCCAGAGCTGGCGGGAGCAGCGCTGGGATTGCCTGCGGCTGAACAACCCGGGTGCCAGATCGCCGAGGACCTGCTGGCCGCGGGTCGGCAGGTGATCCTGGCCACTAGATGATTGGTTCCGATTGGGTTGATGGGTTGTTAGTGGTCGTAGGCGACCAGGGAGCGCTTGTCGGTTGCGTCGATCTCCCAGTTCCACCAGATCGCGGCGGCCAGGGCGAGCAGGCGTTGGCCGACCCGGACCCAGACCCCGGCCAGGGTGCGGCCGCCGTGGCGTTCCAGCCCAAGCTGGTCTTTGAGGGTGTCGAAGGTGCTCTCGATCCACTGGCGCCAGCGGCCCAGCGACCCGTGCCGGCGCGGCTCGTCAGCACGGTCGGGGCGCAGCAGCCTGGCGCCATAGCCGGCGACCAACTGTTCGAACTGGCGGCCGGCGAACCCCTTGTCGGCCAAGATGACCAGCCCCGGCCGCAGCCGGTGCCGTTCGTGGTCCAGCAACGCGGCGACCACCTCCCGCTCCCCGAGCTTGGGGGTGGCCAGGCACCAGGCCACCGGGAGCCCGTCGGGGGCGGCCAGCACATACAGGCGAAAGCCCCAGAAGTAGCGGTGGTGGCTCTTGCAGTAGCCATAGCCGGCATAGGGCCAGAGGGCCGAGCGGCGGACCGTCTCGTGGGAGGCCGCGCACGGCACCGGGGTGGAGTCGACCAGCCGCAGCTGATCGCCCCAACTTGGGGTGTGGGCGGCCAGGTCGGCGATGGCCAGGGCGACCAGGGCGCCGGCTCGGCGCAGCCGCCGGTTATAGGCCGATGGGGTCGGCAGATACGGGAACAGGTGTCCGAGCCGCTGGCCGACCAGCCGCAGCCAGCGCCGCTCCGAGCTGCAGCCCAGCAGAACCTGGGCTACGGCCAGACAGACCAGCTCGGCGTCGCTGAGCTTGGGCCTCCGGCCGGGTCCGCGGCGTGGGCCCAACAGCTCGTCGACCATGACGTACAGTGCGATGACGAGGTCGTCGAGACAGGCATGCACGGGGCCTCCCAGGAGGTCGACGTTGCTTTCGCAACGCCAACTCTCGGCGGCCTCGCCTCAGCTGTCACCACTCGGCGACCTCACTCCGATTCGGAAGCAATCATCTAGCCCGGTCGGGCGCGCCCCCGCCCGCCACCGCGGCCTGGACACGGTGGAATGGCTGGTCGAGTGCGGGTTCTTCCGGCAGCGGCCACAGGACCTGCCCGACCCCTCGGTCATGGCCGCGCCCCAGCCGCTGCTCGCCCCCGGTGGCCGCAGCATGAGCCTCCAGGCCCTGGCGCGGGCCGGCGTCACCCTGGCCGGCAGGCTGGTCGCGGCCCACGGTGAGCAGGTCGCCTTCGACGACAGCGCCCCGGCCAACGTCGCAGCCGGGGACGCCTTGGCCGCCCGCATCCGGATGATGCTGGACCAGGCCATCCGGCGCGCCGGTCTCCAAGCTCACCCGTGGAGCCCGACGACGCGGACACCCCGGTCGGGCTCAACCCACCGATGACCATTGACCTGCGTTCCATACCGGTCGGGTCGGTGGTGTGGTGCACCGGGTACACCGGTGACTTCTCCTGGCTTCCTCCCGCCCTCGTCAACGTTGAGGGCCAGCCACAACACCGCGACGGCGCCGCCCCGCTGCCCGGTGTCTGGTACGTCGGGCTGCGCTGGCTCACCCACCGCGCCTCCGGGAACTTCCTCGGGTTCCCCACCGACGCGGCCGCCGCCGCCGACGCCGTGGTTGCCCACCTCACGGAAGCCACCCGGCCCGCCATGGCGACAACTCCGCGGTGACCTCTTGCGGCACGTCGGTGGGCTTGACGAGCAGGTTCACCGCCGAACCATCGATGGCCTCTCCGCCCGGTGGTGATACCGGCGCTGCGCTGCCTGGTCACCATCGTCGACACCGGCAGCCTCACCGACGCCGCCATCGAGCTGGGCGTCTCCCAGCCCGCCGCCTCCCGGACCCTGCTCTCGCTGGAGCGGGTGCCGGGATCCAGGCTGCTGCACCGGACCAGCCGCACCGTCCCCCGACCACGGCCGGCGTGCAGGTCCTGACCCCGAGGGTGGTCCGCACTCCACCCGACGAGCGGCGCTTGGCCAGCGCCGTCGTCGGCCAGGAACAATGCTACTGCGCTCTGGCACCGACCTTCGGAACGCCCTCGCTTCGGCCCCTGCACCGCCAGCAGCGCGA
>DASUPQ010000317.1 GCA_036280995.1 Actinomycetota bacterium
CCGAGACTTCCTCGCGGTGGCCACGATACGAGCCCGGCCGGTCAGGCCCCGTCCCAGTCGTCAAAGCCAAGCGGGGCCCCTGTTGTTCCACCGGGTCAGTTGCGCGATCTGCGGCCGCACCATGAGCGTGTCGTCCAAGAACGGCCGGATCCGATACCGATGCCGCCCAACGCCCGACAGCCGGACCGCTGGTCACCGAACGTCGGTATACCTTGCCGAATCCCGGGTACTTGCCGCACTGGAACCCTGGCTACGCCAGCAGTCCGAGACATGCCCATCATGGGCACACGGCGAACCCCCACAGCACACGATGATCGCCGCCATCAACCTGCGGGTCACCTTCGATCCCGAACCGACAGCATCCATGTCACAACAGGTGTCGGCTCAACCGCGGCGATAAGTCTGGCCGTCAAATGATCGAACAGGGGAGGTGTAATTCAGTGTCCGAGGGGGGACTTGAACCCGACCATCCGGCATTCAGAATGCCTATCGTCGCGCTTTCACCAGGCAAAACGTCCGAACCAGTGTGGACCGATAGGCAACGATAACGGCCCGGCGTGCCCATCATGGGCACGCCAGCGCGGCGCCCCTCGGCAGCCCGGTGTGACTCTTCCGCCTCTACAAGGGTCGACCCCTAACCTCGATCCTGCACGCGTGATCTTGGTTGGTGGTCAGGTGGGTTGAAGTGGCCGCGGGACAGTGATTTTGGACGTCTGGGTAGCGACGATGCCCGAGCGTCGGCTCGGGTGCTCCGCCGGTTCCACTGCCGGTGCCTGCTCTTTCGATCGTGGGAACAGGGAATCCGGGTTCAGGGGAAGGCGGCGCGGATGCGGTGCCAGCCGGCCGCGATGGCGGTGGCCCACCGCCAGGTGCGGTCGATCCGGAGGCGGGTCTGCCGGGCCGCGCGGCTGATGCGGGCGGCCACGTGCAGGACCCTGTAGCGGAACGCGGCGATCTCGCACCGGGCCAGATCGGGCAGGTCGGCGAAGCCGATGAGTTTGCACCAGGCGACCAGGTCGGTCGCGGTCAGCACGATCTCCAACCAGGCGCTGTTGGACGACCAGGAATGGCAGGGCAGGTTCCGCAGCCCTGTCGCTTTGGCCTGCCGGATCCGGTCCTCGACCCGGGCATGTTGCCGGTGTCGCAGGTCCAGCCCGGCCAGTTGACCGGGCACCGCCCCGATCGGGGTGTCGGTGATGAACGCGGTGACCCGGTGCCCGTCGGCGTCGGCGAAGGTGAGCTGAGCGCCGGGATGGGGTCGTTCTTTGCGCAGGATCAGCCTGGTGCGGGGCGGCCACGCGGACAGGTCGACCAGGCCGGTCGCCTCGGCCAGCCAGGCGCCGTCCCGGATCCACCCGTCGGCCTCGACCGCGGGGTACCACACCGTCCGCTCCTGCTCGGCGGCCGTGGACGCGGCCTCGGCCAGCACCTCGACGGCGGCCCGGACCGGGGCGGTGACCGGGAACCCGAAAGAGAACCCCACCCCCGCGGCCCGGCACGCGGCGGCGAAACCGTGGGGTGGCACCAGCGGAATCGGACCGGATCAACACCCGCGGACCGGCCGGGTCACCGGGCCGGGGACGGTACGGTTCGGGCAGCGCGGCCAACGCCTCACCCAGCACCCGGACGTGGTCGGCGGTGGTGTTGCTACCCGCGTTCCCCGGCCTCAGCATGCCGGCCAGGGCCTCGCCGCCGGCGATGTCGGGTCGGTCCAGGAACACCAGCAACGGATGGAACCCATAGGTCCGTTTCCATGTCGCCGCTGAGTTCTCCTTCCGGTCGGAGTGATCGATGCTGATCGTGGCGTCCACGTCCATCACCAACTCCGCCCCCTGCGGTGGAGCCGCGCCCGCGGCCCAGGCCACCGCCCGAGCCTTCGCCCGGGCGGCATTCACCCCGGCAAGATGCGCGGCGTCGACCCGGCCATCGATCAACCGCCACGCCGTGGTCACCGACGCCACCGCACCATGCTGGGCCTGCTGATCACCCAGGGCCCCGATCCCGGACACGCAGTCCGCGCCGTCGGCGACCGCGACGGCCAGATCGGTGAACACCCGACCCGGATCATGCAACCACGGACCCCGGTAGGTGTCCGCCAACACCGAACTGACGCCCTCGGTCAACCCGGACAGATCGGCCAACTCACGCAGCATCCCGACCCCGGCATGGGACACCACCCCGTCCCCGTCCGCGCTGACCTTGACCCGCGGAAGCATCGCGATAGTCTTCACTCAGAAAGTGCCTTCCCGTGCCGGACATGGAACCTTAGACAAGTCCTATTATCCGTTACGAGACAGGCACTTTCGCTATATCACCGGCCGTGTCGACCGACCTCAGACATTCAGGCGTGCACGATCCAGGCTA
>DASUPQ010000318.1 GCA_036280995.1 Actinomycetota bacterium
GGTCCACTTCCACGCCATCATCCGCCTGGACGCGGCCACCGCCTGCGCTTGCCCGGCCTGTGTGACGCCGCCGCCGGCTGGGTTCACCGCCGAGTTGCTCGAGGCGGCCGTCCGACAGGTCGCCGCCACCGTGGCCGTGCCCTGCCCCATGGTCGACGAGGACCAGGACGTGACCCTGACCGCCCGCTGGGGCGAGCAGCTCGACGTGCGCCACATTACTGAGGCCGGCGACGACGGGGAGCTGAGCGCCGAGCAGGTGGCCGGCTACGTCGCCAAGTATGCGACCAAGGGCACCGAGGCCGTGGGCGTCACCCTGGATCACCGTGTAGGTGAGGTTGAGCTTGAAGGTCTGGATGTGCCGGCCCATGTGGCTGAGCTCGTCCGGGCGTGCTGGGAGTTGGGCGGTCGTCCGTCGTTGGTGGGGCTCCGGCTGCGTAAGTGGGCGCACATGCTCGGCTTCGGCGGCCATTTCTCGACCAAGAGCCGCCGCTACTCCACGACGCTGGGCGCTCTTCGTCGGGCCCGGGTCACTTACGCCATTCGCCGGCGCCAGGGCGCCAGCCTCCCGCTGGACGCCTGGGGGCAGCCTGACGATGACCAGGCCGTGCTCGTAGTCGCCTCCTGGGTCTACCAGGGTTCCGGCTACCAGTCGACCGGGGAGGCGTGGCTGGCGGCCTCGGCGGCGGCTCGGGCGCGGGAAGAGCGGCGGGTGGCCAGAGAGGAGCTAAGGAGCACAACGGCGGCCGCATGACCGCCAGTAGGTGAGGCGTGGAGGCGAGATGACAACGAGAGCCGAAGGGAGTACGGACCTGCCGGATAGTGAGTGACAGACCTACACGGTGCGGGAGACTGCGGCGGTGATGGGCTTGAGCCTGGGCGTCACCTATGAGCTACTCCGGCAGGGTCGCCTGCCGGGACTGCGGCTTGGGAAGCGGTGGGTGGTGCCTCGGGTCCAGCTCGACGCGTTCTTGGCGAGCGCGTCAGACAGGGGGTGAGCTGTGGGGCATCTACGCCGGGCACCCTCCGGGAATTGGCGGGCCGCCTATCGGACGCCGGAGGGCAAGGAGCGGACCAAGACGTTCAGGACCAAGCGGGAGGCGCGGGCGTTCTTGGCCCAGGTCGAGGGCGACAAGACCCGCGGGCTGTACGTGGACCCGGCTGGCTCCCAGCTGCGGTTCCGCGAGCTGGCCGACCGCTGGTGGGCGGCGCGAGAGGTCGAGCTGACGACGGCGGCGGCCAACCGCTCTCGCCTGGATAAGCATGTGCTGCCGATGTGGGGCGAGTGGCCGATCGGCCGCATTGAGCACCTAGACGTGCAGGCGTGGGTGAAACGCCTCTCTCGCAGGCTGGCCCCGGAGACGGTGGCGTCCTGCCATGGGCTGCTGTCGGCGATCCTGGCCACAGCGGTGCGTAGCCGCAAGCTCGGCGCCAACCCCTGCGATGGCGTGCGGCTGCCGCCTCGCCGCCGAACCGCTGATGCCGGGGCGACGATCACCCGCGAGCAGCTCCTGGTTCAAGTCCTGCCGGCGCTCCCCCGCCGCTACCGGGCCGTCGTGGCCACAGCGGCCGGTGCCGGGCTGCGCTGGGGTGAATGCGTCGGGCTGCGGCGCCGCAACGTTGACCTGCTCCGGCGCGAGCTCCAGGTGGTCGAGGTCGCGGTGGAGGTCGCCGGCCGGGTGACCTGCAAGCTGTATCCGAAGTCGAAGGCGAGCCGGCGCAGCGTGCCGCTGCCGGACTTTGTGATCGAGGCCCTGGCCGAGCACCTGGCCGCCTTTCCGGCCGAGCTGGATGAGCTGGTGTTCCGCAACGAGCATGGCGGACCGCTGCGCCGGGCGAACTTCCGCCAGCGAGTGTGGCTGCCCGCGCTTGCCCGATCGGGCTTGGTGGAGCGGCCGAAGTTCCATGACCTGCGTCACTGCTATGCGACCTGGCTTATCTCCGAGGGGGTGCCGGTGAACGTGGTCCAGGCGGTGATGGGCCATGAGCAGGCGAGCACGACCCTGAACCGCTACACCCATGTGCCGGCTGACACCCATGCCCGGGTGCGGGCGGTGCTGAATGCGCCCGCCGCCTGTTCGCCGCCTGCCGGCGCCCGGGCAGCCGGCCAGGAACACTAGTGGAGGGCGTTTACCTGCGATGATGGTTGGTGGGCGTGACAGGTTTCGAACCTGTGGCCTCTGCCGTGTGAAGGCAGCGCTCTCCCGCTGAGCTACACGCCCTGGTGCGGGGAAGTCTACGGGGGGCGGTGGAGGGGCCGCAACGGGCCGGGGGCGGAACTGGTTCGTTGGGGTTGGGCAGTTCTGCGGATGCGTAGGCGGCGGGGAGTTTCTAGGCTGCCGGGGCCACGTGGGCGGTCTGAAGGGGGTCAGGTTGGCGACGCCTGGGCAGTCGAGGGTGCATGGGCATCGGATTGTCAGCCTGCGTGGGGTGCTCGAACAGCTGGACGGGGACGTGCGGGCGGGCCGGTCGAACGGGCTGCGGGGGATCCCGACGGGGTGCAGTCCGCTGGACTCGTACCTGCATGGCGGGATGCGGGTGGGTGAGCTGTTCCTGCTGGGTGGGGCGCAGGGGGTCGGCAAGAGCACCTGGGCGTTGCAGGTGGCGCGGCACGTGGCGGCGGCCGGGCACGGGCGGGCGCTGTACGTGTGCTACGAGCACTCGGAGGAGTTCCTGCTCGAACGGCTGATCGCCATGGAGAGCGCACTGGACGGGGACGAGACTCCGATCGCGGTCGGCGACCTGCGGAACCTCCTGGCGGCGAGGGCCGAGGCGGGGGGCGCGGACCAGGGCATCGGCGGGCTGCTGGGTGAGCTCGGGCAGGCCCAGCCGGTGCTGAAGCGGCTGGCCGCGTACGAGGAGCGGCTGTTCCTGGTCAAGGCGGGGGCGATGACCACGGTCGAGGCGATCGGGAGCCTGGCCCGGGCCTGTCCCGGGGAGGGCCCGCTGCTGGTGGTCGTCGACTACCTGCAGAAGGTGTCGGTGTACCCCGACCCGCCGAGCGAGGAGGAGCAGGTCCGGCGGACCGTCGAGGGGCTGAAGGAGCTGGCCATGAGCCAGTCGGTGGTGGTGCTGGCCGTGGTCGCCGCCGACGCCGAGGGCGTCAAGGCGCAGCGGATGCGGATCCACCATCTGCGGGGCGACACCTCGCTGGCGTACGAGGCGGACGTGGTGCTGATCCTCAACGACAAGCACCGGGCGGTCGCCCGCCACCATGTCGTGTACCAGCCGAACGTGGCCGAGGGCTTCCACAGCTGGGTGGTGTTCTCACTGGAGAAGAACCGTGGCGGGGTCGACGGGATCGACTTCGAGCTCCGGAAGCGCTTCGCCTACGCCTGCTTCGACCCGGCCGGCGGGTTCCTGAGCGAGCAGCTGGTGGACGGCCGGCTCTACCTGACCTGAGCGATGCAGGAGACGGCGACCCGGCACCCGCCCGTCGAGGCGGCCGCCGGCCACGGCAAGGGCTCGGGGCCCTGGCTGAGCATGCCGCGGCTGTGGCTGATCGTGGTGCTCGGCGCGATCGGGCTGATGGCGCTGGCCCGGGTGCCGAGCGCAATCGACCTCGCCTACCACGTGAAGGTGGGTGAGCTGATGGTCGCCGAGGGCGCACTGCCACGGACCGACGCGCTGGCCTGGACGACGGCGGGCCGGCCGTGGCTGGACCAGAACTGGGGCGCCCAGCTGGTCCTGTACGGCATCTGGCGGCTGGGCGGGTTCCCGCTTGTGGTCGTCGTCAACGCGCTGGTTGCGGTGGCCACCTGGGCACTGGTGGCGGCGGCGTGCCGCCGGCGGACGGCCAACCTGCGGCTGATCGCCGGGGCCGTCCTCGCCGGGTACGCGGCGGCGGCGGCGACCTTCTCGGCCCGGCCCCAGATGTTCTCCCTGCTGCTGTTCGCCGTCGAGCTGTACCTGCTGGAGGTGGCCAGGACCCGTCCCCGGGCCGCGCTGGCGATCCCGCTCCTCATGCCCTTGTGGGCGAACCTCCATGGCGCCTTCGTGGTGGGGGTCGGGCTGCTCGCGATCGAGGTGGCGGCGGCCGTGTGGCGGCGGGACCGGTCCGGCGCCGTCCGCTACCTGCTGGTCACGGCGGCCAGCGTCGCCGGGCTGCTGGTCAACCCCTGGGGGGTGGGGGTGCTCGGCTACGCGATCTCGCTCCCGACCAACCGGGTGGTCTCCAAGCTGATCACCGAGTGGGCGCCGACGAGCATCCACGACCTCACCGGGATCCTGGTCCTTGGCGCCGTCGTCGTCCTTGTCGTCGCCCTGGTCCGGGCGCCGGCGCCCCACCGGGTCCCCGAGCAGCTGCTCAGGATGGCGCTCCTTGGTGGCCTCGCGTTCTGGGCCGTCCGGGGGGTCGCGTGGTTCGGGCTGGCCCTGCCGGTGGCGCTGTGCGCGCTCGCTCGGCCGCGCCCACTCCGGCCCGTCGGGGAGGATCGGGGGGTGCCCGCGGTCAACGTTCTGGTGCTCGCCACGCTGGTGGTGGGGGCTGGTGGTGGCCTCGCCGCTGGGCAAGCGGGCCCTCGGCGACTCGCGTCCGCAGCTGACCGCCGCCCCGGAGGCCACCGCCGACTGGCTGGCCGCCAACCCGCAGCCGGGACGGATGTTCAACTACCAGGCGTGGGGCTCCTACCTGGAGTTCCGCTTCGGGCCGCGGGTGCAGGTGGGATTCGACTCCCGCATCGAGCTGCCGCCGGCGGACCGCTGGATCCGCTACCTGGCCGTGATCGCGGGCCACTGGGACGCCGAGCGGCAGCTGGATGAGTGGGGTGTCGGCCACGTGGTCACCAGCCGGCGGGCGTCGCCGGCCCTGGTCGAGCTGCTGGAGGCGTCGGGGCGATGGCGGCTGGTGTTCTCGAGCGGGGAGGCGCTGGTCTACCGGCGGGTTGCGGGCGGTTGAGGGCCGCCCGGCCCTAGCCTTCCTCCTCCAGGGCCCGGAGCTGGCCCTTGAGGTGGCGCAGGAGGACCGCGGTCCGCAGCGAGGCGGCGGCGGCGTCGGCGAAGCCCATCAGCACCTCGATCTCGGCGTCGGCGAAGACCTCGGTCGGGACGCCGGTCTGGCTGCGGTTGCGGCCGGCTATCAGGACCCCGAAGCCGAGCCGCTCGTGGACCAGCGGCACCATCACCAGCGTCTCGGCCCGGCTGCCGGGGATGCCGGCGAGCGCGCCCCGGACCCGGTCGGTGTCCTCGATCAGCCCGACCCCGGCCCGGAACAGCTCCCGCATCACGTCGCGGCTGTACTCGACGCTCAGGCGCCGTTCGGCCGGGGTGAGGCCGACCCCGCCGGAGACCTCCATGAGCCCCTCGCCATTGTCGAGCAGCAGCACGACCACGTCGGCCCGAATCCGCCGGGCCGTCTCGGCGGCGGCGATCTGCGGCAGGTCGCGCTCGTAGAACTCCAGCGGCTGGCCGCCGAGGGCCTCGGTGACGCTCTCGATCGAGGCGGTGAGGCGGTCGAAATCGGCCAGAGGGGGAGGGGCGGCGGCGTCCGGGACGGGAGCCTCACGCTCGGTGCTCTCGGGCCGCCGGGGCGCGGTGAAGCGCAGGAGGTTGCGGGCGCGGCGGGTCCGGCTCCGGCGCTCCGGCGCGCCTTCGCCGGCCGCGGCCTCGCCGGCGCCCGGGGGCGCGGTCCCGGGCGGGTGTGCGAACGTCCCCGGCATCGGTCCGGGTGGCGCATCCGCCACCTCCTCGGCCGCCAGCAGGGCCTCGGGTGCGTCGGGAGGGACGCCGAGCGGGCCGCTGCCAGGCCGGGCCTTCGCCACCGCCGCCTCCGGCTCCTGCTCGCCGGAAGCGGCGCCGGGCGGGGCGGCCGGCTTGGCCACGCTCGCCGCCGCCGGGGTCGCGGGTTGTGGCTGGGCCGCCGGTTGCGGTGGTCGAGGGCGGTCGCCCTCCCCCACCGGGGTGGGGGGCGGCACCGGAGCGGCCGGCGGTGGTTCGCCGCGGCGGCGGTCCGGCCGTCGCCTCCGCTCGGGTCCTCTGGGCGTCGACGCGCCCTGGTCGCGCGGGGCTGGGGCGGCGGTGGCGGGGGCCTGGTCGCGCGGAGCGGGCGCCGCGGTGGCGGCGGCCTGTATGGCCGCTGGGTCGGCTTCGGCCTTGGCTGTCGGGGCGGGCGCTGCGTCCCGTTCCGTGTCGTCGACCGCCTCGGCGGCGGCCACGGCGTCGCGAGGGTCGTCAGGGACGGCCGCCGTCGCGTCGGGCGCGGACGCCGCGACGGGGGCGGGCTCCTCGCGCGCCGGCTGGGGCTGCTCCTGGGGCGCCGTTCGGGCGGCGGCGGCCGGGGCGGCATCCTCGCGGGTGGGTCGCGCCGGTTCGCCGGGTGGGGGCGCGGGGCGGGCGGTGGGTCGCGCACTGGACTCGGCCGGTGCTTCAGGGGTGGGTCGCGGGGTGGGCCGGGTCGGTCGCTCCGGGCGGGCCGGGCGGATGGGCCGACGCGCTCGCGATCGTGTCGATGGGGCGGGCGAGGGGCCGGCGGCGCGTTCGGGCGGGGAGGGTTCCGAGGACGGAGCCGGCGCGGGTTCAGCGGTGGGGGGCGCGGCGGGTGGTTCGGGTGCCAGTGGCGGCGCGGCTTGTGCCGACGGTGTGGCGGCTGGGTCGGCGGCCGGTGACGATGGTGTGGCTTGGCTCGGCGGGATGGCGGCTGGCTCGGGTCCCCCGGACGGCGGCGCGGGCTGGCCCGGTGGTTCGGTGGCCGGAGTGGCCGATGGGGCCTGGGTTGGGCCGACCGGTGGCGGAGTTGGCGGCTTCGGAGGTGGGGACGCGGCCGGCTCCGCTCGGGGAGGCACTGGGCGGGGCTCAGAACGAGGCGTGGGAAGGGACGCTGGCGGAGACGAGGGCCGCGAACGAGCCTCAGCCGATGCCGGGCGGGACTGGGCTGCCGAGTCTGGCCAGACCGGCGGTCCAGTAGGGGGCTGCGACGCTCCCTCCGGTGGGGACGCGGGCGGTTCGAACGCAGGGACGGAGGCCGATCGGACGTCGGTGGGCACCTCCCCGAGGACCTCGGCATCCGGCTTGCGGCCTCCGAGACGGCCGGCGAGCCGGCGGAGGAGCGACGGCCGCTCGGGACCGGCGCCGCCCACCGGGTACGCCACCGCTGCCGGCTGGTCAGGGGCGGGTCCCGCGGTCGGCAACGGCGCCGGCCATGGGCCGGGCCGACCGGAGCCCGCGGCAGCGCCGGCACGCCCGGGAGCTGGATCCCCCACCTGCGGGCCCGGCCGCGAGGCGGATCCGCCGGCCGCAGCGCCGCCGGCGGCACCTCCGGCGGCCGCGCTCGCGGCAGCGGCCCCTGCGGCCGCAGCCCCCGCGGCCGGCCGCTTGTTGGAGCCGGTCGATCCCCCAGGTGCATCCGGGTCCCGAACCCCGGGCCGTCCTGCGGACGGCGGTGTCGGTGGCGTGGCGCTGCCCGGCTCGCCGGTACCTGGGGCCCCGGTGGTCTGCTCGCCGGTCTCCGCGACCCCGGCGGTCTGCTCCTCCGGGGCCGGTGTCGCGCTCCGAGCCGGACGCCGGCGCCGGGTCGTACGCGGTGCTCTTGGCTCAGTTTCGCCTGGTCCGGCCGGGCGGGATTGCTCGGGGTCGACATCGCCGGCCGCGCCACCGTCGGCCGCCTTCGGACCCTCGCCCGGCCGGCCAGCCGCCCGAGCGGAGGTGCCCCCCGGCCGGGAGTCGGCCGACCGGCGCGGGAGCGCTCCCTGCGCGCGGGCCTGGTCGCCGGTACGCGGCTCGGGCTTGGCGCCGGAGGGGCCACCGGCGCCCTCGTTGTCGGGCGGCTCGGACGGGATGGCGGTCGCCGGGCCGTAACGCTGGCCCCGCCACCTCCAGGTCGAGGCATCCCCCGCCGGCGGGCGAGCATGCCCGGGAGCCTGGGGCGCCGACGGGCCACCGCGAGCCGGGGAGGGCGGAACCTCCCGCTCCCAGGACCCGGAGGCCGCCGGCCGGACGGACCCGATCTCCCGCTCGACCGGCGGAGTTCCGAAACCCTCCGCGACTCCCTTCTCCCCCTCCGGCGACCCCGCGGCCGCCGGGCGCTCCTCCCCCACCGACGCGGCGTCCGTGGAAGGGGTTGCGGGATCGGTCGTGACCAACTGCCAGAGCTCGACGATCTCGAACGGGCGCTGGACGACCGAGCAGGCGTGGCGGGGTGGGACGGTGGCGGGGTCGTCGGCGGGGTCGAGGACCACGACGAGGCGGCCGTCGAAGCGTGACCTGACCAGGCCGATGGCTTTGGTGCGGCTGGCCTCGGGGAGGTCGATGACGACGGCGTCGATGCTGCCGGCGGGCACCTCCGGCCAGGCCTTGAGGTCCCCGAGCTCGGTGACCCGGCCGGTGCCGTGGAGCAACGCTCGCAGGGCGAGGCCCAGCGAGGGGTCACGTCGCAGGAGCACGACATGGCGAGACATCAGGGATCCTACTTTGCGAAGACGTCGACGATGCGCATGATGGCGGGCCCCAGGATCACGACGAACAAGGCGGGGAAGATACAGAAGAGTACGGGGAACAGGACCTTGATGGGAACCTTCATCGCCCGTTCCTCGGCCAGCTGGCGACGCTTGACCCGCATGTCCTTCGCCTGGACGCGCAGCACGTTGGCCACCGACACCCCGAAGACGTCCGCCTGGACCATGGCGAGCACGAAAGCCCGCAGCTCAGGGACGTTGGTGCGGTCGGCAAGGTTGCGCATGGCCTCGTTGCGGCTCCGGCCGAGCTGGACCTCCTGCAGGGTCCGGTAGAACTCGTCGGCCAGGGGGCCGCTGGTGTTCTTGGAGACGTGGGCCAGGGCCGCATCGAAGCCGAGGCCCGCCTCCACGCAGATCGTGAGCAGGTCGATCGAGTCGGGAAGGGCCGTCCGGATCTCGTTCTGGCGGCGCTGGACGGCGTTGGTGAGCACGAGGTTCGGCAGCCGGTACCCGAGCAGGCTGATGGCCAGGAAGCCCAGGACCCGGATGGGCCAGGCGAACCCGAAGATGACCAGGAACAGGAGGCCGAGAAGCATCCCGCCGATGAGGCAGGCCACCTTGGCGACCAGGACCCGGTCGGGGTCCCAGCCGAACGGGCTGCCGGCCATGATCAGCTTGCGCCTGATGGCGTCCCTCGCCCCCGCCGGGGTGAAGCGGCGCGCCAGGCCGAGAGCCGCGTTGTAGAAGGGCTTGATCAGGCGCTCGCGGGCGGGGCGGGCCAGCTCGCGGTTGCGCAGGTCGGTCGGGCGCAGCTCGACCGCGCGGATGGCCTGGAGCGTCCGGTAGACCTGGCGGCGTTCGGCAACGATCGACTGGACCGAGTAGGCGATCGCGAACACGGCCAGGAATACGGCGAGGGCGCCGACGATAAGGAGCGGAGTCGACATGGCGATTCAGACCTTGATCTCGGTGATCTTCCGCAGCCAGATCACCCCGAGGATCATGAGCACGGCGGATCCGGCCATCATCATGATCCCGAGGCCGGTGGTGTAGAGCGGCCGCAGGAACTGCGGGTTGAGGAGGAGCAGAGCGCCGAACAGCAGGATGGGCAGGATGGACAGGATCAGGCT
>DASUPQ010000319.1 GCA_036280995.1 Actinomycetota bacterium
GCCCACGGCCAGGTCCTCGGCGCCGTAGGCGGGGGAGGTCTGGACCAGGCCCGACCCGTCACCGGTGGTGACGTACTCGTCGGCCACCACCGTCCAGCCCCGGGCCGCCTCCTCCTTGGTCACCGGGATCAGGTCGAAGGCCCGCTGGTAGCGGGTGCCGAGCAGCTCCTCCAGAGGCACCGGGCGCAGCACCCGCGCGTCCTCGCCGACCGCCCTGGCGACCGCGTCCCGGGCCACCACCAGCCGGCGCACCCGGCCGTCCTCCCCGGTCGCCTCCACCAGCACATAGTCGATCTCGGGGCCGACCACCACCGAGACGTTGGGGACCAGCGTCCACGGCTGGGTCGTCCAGACCAGCAGGGCCGCGCCCTCGTCGGCCAGGGTCCCGGTGGTCGCGGGCAGGGCCACGTAGGCGGTGAGGTCCTCGACCTCCTTGTAGCCCATGGCCACCTCGGCGTCGGACAGGGTCGTCTGGCACCGGGGGCACCAGGGGGTGACCTTGTAGTCCTCGACCAGCAGGCCGCGGCGGTGCAGCTCGGCCAGGGCCCACCAGACGCTCTCCACGTACGAGGCGTCCATCGTCCGGTAGGCCTGGCTGGTGTCGATCCAGAAGCCGACCCGCTCGGTGAGCTGCTCCCAGACGTCGACGTAGCGCAGCACCGACTCGCGGCAGCGGGCGTTGAACGCCTCCACCCCGTAGCGCTCGATGGCCTGCTTGTCCTTGAGCCCCAGCTCCTTCTCGATCTCCAGCTCGACCGGCAGCCCGTGGCAGTCCCAGCCGCCCTTGCGGTCGACCCGGTGGCCGCGCATGGTCTTGAAGCGGGGGAACAGGTCCTTGAAGACCCGGGCCTCGATGTGGTGGACGCCGGGCTTGCCGTTGGCGGTCGGCGGCCCCTCGTAGAAGACGAACGGCTCGGCCCCCACCCGCTGGTCGACCGAGCGCTCGAACACCTTGCGGTCGCGCCACAGCTGGAGCACGCGGGCGTCGAGCGCGGGGAGGTCGAGGTTGGGGTCGACCTGGGGGAACTGGCCCATCTGGTGATCGTCTCCTTCGCGTCGTCGACCTGGGCGAAGGGACGAGGCCGGGGCCCCGCGGTACCACCCCTCGTGCCGGCGGCCTCACGGCCACCGGCCACTCACCGGCCGCCCGGCGCCGCCGGACGGTCTCCAGCTGTCACGGGCTGACCCGGCTGCGCCTACTGGGCTGGGCGCCGTTCGGGCAGCGGCTCGGGGAGGATCTTCGAGAGGCGCCGTGCCGCCGGGCTTCCACCATCCCCGGCTCGCTGGCGGCCGTGCCGCCCCCTACTCGTTCCCGTCATTGCCTGTATCGTCAGTCTACCCCGGACAGGCAATCGGATTGGTCGGAGGAGCCATGGCACGCAAGAAGACCGCTGAGGCCGCCGCCGGGGCCGACGACCCCATGCCGCGACCGCGCGGCCGCCGCTCGGTCCTCACCAAGCGGGACCTGCAGGCCTACCGCCGGCGGCTGGAGGCCGAGCTGGCCGAGCTGCAGGGCCAGCGGGCCGACCTGGAGGAGTCGACCGAGGCCAGCCTGGCCGACGCCACCGGCGAGGTCGGCTTCGACGAGGAGTTCGCCGACACCGGCAGCTTCACCTTCGAGCGCGAGCGCGACCTGTCGCTGGTCGGCAACGCCAGGGACCTGATCGACAAGGTCGAGCACGCCCTGGCCCGGATCGACGCCGGCGGGTTCGGGCGCTGCGAGGCCTGCGGCCGCGCCATCGAGGCCGAGCGGCTCGACGCCCTGCCCTACGCCACCCTGTGCCTGGCCGACGCCCGTCAGCGGGCCCGGCCGCGCTGACATGGCCGAGCCGGCCGCGGCGCCGCGGTCCCGACGGGTGCTGGCCCTGTACGGCACCGCCGCCGCCGTGCTCGCCCTCGACCAGCTGACCAAGCACCTGGTGGTCGTCAACCTGGCCGGCCGCCCCCCGGTGGACGTGATCGGCGACCTCGTCCAGCTCCGCTACACCACCAACTCCGGTGGGGCGTTCTCGCTGCTGACCGGGGCCCCGCTGTTCTTCGGGATCATGGCCATGGTCATCATCGGCGGGATCGTCTACGCCTCGCGCCGCGCCCAGCCGCTGTCCATGCTGGTCGTCCTCGGCCTGATCCTCGGCGGGGCGCTGGGGAACCTGACCGACCGCCTGCTGCGGGGCGAGGCCTTCCTCCGGGGCGAGGTGGTCGACTTCGTCAAGGTCGGCATCTGGCCGGTGTTCAACGTGGCCGACTCCTGCGTGGTCGTCGGCGGGATCCTGCTCGCCCTGATGCTCGGCCGGGCCGAGCGCGAGCCCGAGCAGGCGCCGGCCGACACCGAGCGCTCTTGACCCAGGCGCCCGACCCGGGCCGGGTCGCCGGGCGCCGTCTGGACGAGGTGGTGGCCGAGCTGGCCGGGACCTCCCGTGCCCAGGCGGCCCGCTGGGCCAGCGACGGCCTGGTCGAGGTGGACGGCCGCCCGCGCCCCAAGTCGTACCGGCTCCGGGGAGGCGAGCGGCTCGCCTGGACCCCGCCGCCGGCCCCGCCCGACGGCGACCCGGTCGCCGAGGACCGGCCCCTGACCGTCCGCCACGAGGACGACCACCTGCTGGTGGTGGCCAAGCCGCCCGGCCTGGTCGTCCACCCCGGCCCCGGCCACCCCACCGGCACCCTGGTCAACGCCCTCCTCGGCCGCCCCGGGACCAGCCTGTCGGCCGGCGGCGGCGACGCCGGCCGCCCCGGCATCGTCCACCGCCTCGACAAGGACACCTCGGGCCTGCTGCTGGTGGCCAAGGACGACGCCACCCACCAGGCCCTGGCCCGCGACCTGGCCGCCCACCGGGTCGAGCGCCGCTACCTGGCCCTGGTCCAGGGCCGCCTCCCGGCCGGCCGCGGCACCGTCGACGGCCCCATCGGCCGCCACCCCCGCGACCGCAAGCGCATGGCCGTGGTCCCCGGCGGCCGCCCCGCCGTCACCCACTGGCGGGTCCTGGAGACCTTCCCCGCCGTCCAGCTCATCGAGGCCACCCTGGAGACCGGCCGCACCCACCAGGTCCGGGTCCACCTCGCCTCCCTCCGCCACCCCCTCGCCGGCGACCGCACCTACGGCGCCGACCCCACCCTGGCCACCCGCCTCGGTCTCACCCGCCCCTTCCTCCACGCCTGGCGCCTGGCCTTCACCCACCCCGCCACCGGCGACCGGGTCGACCTCACCGAACCCTTCCCGCCCGACCTCCAGGGGGTCCTGGACCACCTCCGCGCCGGGGGATGACCTTGCCCATCAGGCTCGTCTCCGACTCGAGCCCGTCTCGGTGAAGCCCAGACGGCGCCAGAATCAGCCCTCCTCGAGCTCCTGGAGGGAGTCGCCGATCAGCCAGAACATCGGGGGCCAGAGGCCGACGAACAGGGCCCGGCGCTCGGCGTTGTCGCGGTGGTCCTGGTCGACCGTCTTGGCCCGGACCCAGAGGCCGAGGCAGAGGGCGATCGAGCCGAGCGACGCCGCCTGCAGGTAGGTGCTGCGCAGGCCGGCGGCGTGGAGTGCCTTGACCAGCATCGTGGCTCCTTCTCGATGGTCTATGGGGCAACCGTTGGGGTAGACGACCACGAAAAGGAGAAACATGGGAGCGGAGACGGGGCCGGCCAGGCGGGCCGGGACGGTGGCCAGGTGGCCGCTCGGGATGGGACTGGCCTTCTGGCGCTACCTGTGGCGGACGATGCCGCTGCACCGCAGCGACGAGGACGGGTCGCCGGAGCGGGACCTGCCCCCTCCCCTGCCCGGCGGGCTGGCCGACGGGCGGCTCCAGCGACTCGAGGACGGGTCCGGGCCGCTGTTCCGGCGCCGCTACCGGGTCCGCATCGAGGGCGGCCGGCTCACCCCCGAGGAGCTGATGGGCGAACTGCTGCGCGAGCCCAACCGGGCCGCCCCGATCGAGGTGGCCGTGTTCCGCAAGACCAGAGGGGGGGAGGGGCCGCTGGCCGTGGGGGACGAGTTCGTGGTCCGCATGCCCGGCCCCTGGGACGGCCCGGTGGTGGTGGCCGACCGGACGCCGACCTCCTTCCGGTTCGCCACCCTCCAGGGCCACCTGGAGGCCGGGCAGATCGAGTTCCGGACCTCGGCCGACGGCGACGCCGTCCGCTTCGAGATCGAGTCGTGGGCCCGCAGCGGCGACCGCCTGTCGAGCCTGCTGTTCGACCGGGTCAAGCTGGCCAAGGAGATGCAGCTGCACATGTGGACCCACTTCTGCGAGCGGGCGGCCAAGCTGGCCGGCGGCCGCATCCGCGGCGGCATCCACATCGACACCCGCCGGGTCGAGGTCGAGGGGGCCCGTGGCCGCTGACCGCCCCCGGGCCGGCCGCCGGGCCTACCGGGCCCTTGCCGCGCTGGCCGGCAAGGAGGTCAACTTCGACCCCGGCCAGAGCGAGCACTTCACCACCGAGAGCGGCTGGAAGATCGACGACTACCTCCAGGAGCTGCCGCCCGAGGCGCCCGGCCCGCCGGTGCCCGGGGGCAGCTTCGAGGTCGCCCAGCGGCTGATGCGCGACTACGAGTTCGCCGACCCGGCCATCGTGCGGGCCGTCTACGCCGAGGACAGCCCCTTCGAGACCCGCGACATGCTGCTGGAGGGCCGCTTCTACGGCCTCCGGTTCCACTTCGGCGTCCGCGTCGGCGGCCTGGTCGACAAGGAGGTGGCCGTCGGCGGCCGCCCGGTCCGGCGCTGGGGCTGGAACTACCGCACCCTCCAGGGGCACCTGGAGATGGGGCAGATGGACTACGAGGTCCGCAAGTGGCTCGACAGCGGCGAGGTCGACTTCCGCATCCACGCCTTCTCCCGCCCGGCCCACATCCCCAACCCGGTCATCCGGCTCGGCTTCCGGGTGTTCGGGCGCTGGGTCCAGCGCCGCTTCGCCAGGCACGCCTGCCAGCGCATGGCTCGCCTCACCGCCGCCCGGGTGGCCTCGAGAGCCCCCGCGGGGGACCCTCCGGCGACAAGCCGTTAACCTGGCGGTTCCCTCCGAAACCGTTGTGCCGCAACGATTTCGGACAGCCGAGGGTCGTTGCCTCCGGCGTTCCCTGGGTGTAGGCTCCTGGCCCGGAATTACATCCGTGTCATTTGTCCACAGGCTGTGGGAAACTCCGGTCGAGCGGCCTTCGCACCAACGGTAGGGGAGAGCAACAGCAGCCATGCCGGGCAGCTTCGCGCACCTCCACGTGCACACCGAGTACTCGATGCTCGACGGAGCCGCCCGGGTCGACGACCTGTTCGCCGAGGCCGCCCGCATGGGCATGCCCGCCCTGGCCATGACCGACCACGGCCAGCTGTTCGGCGCCGTCGACTTCTACCTGGCCGGCCAGAGGCACGGGGTCAAGCCCGTCATCGGGTGCTTGCTGGCTGGCCAGGAGATCATCACCGCCGACGGTGTCAAGAACGTCGAGGATGTCCGTGTCGGCGACATGGTGCTCACCCACAATGGGCGGTTCCGTCGCGTCCTTCGCACCATGCGCCGGCCTTATGAGGGACAGGCGTACACCGTCTCGCTCGGCGGACGGTATGGCCGGACCCTGACCCTCACCGAAGAGCATCCGATCCTCGTCCGTACGCGTGACGGCCTGGTGGACTGGACCAAACCAGCCGACATCGATGCGGGCCAAGCGAGCAAGCATGGAGGTGTGAACTGCTGGAAGTCCTGGGCCTGCCTGCCCCGGTTGCGCACCGAGTGGACCGAGATCAGCTGCCGTGACCTCCTCCCGAACGACTTCTCGGCGCCGCTGACGGGCGGGCTCACCCGCACCTACAGGTCGAAGTATCGGGGGGACCAGGCCTGGCCACGCTTTCCCGACCGCATCCCGCTCGACTACGACGTCGGCTACCTGCTCGGCATCTACGCCGCTGAAGGCCATGTCGGTTCCGTCCGCGGCCGTGTCAACGGCGAGGTGGGCTTCACGCTTCACCGTGACGAGTCAGAGCTGGCCGCCCGCATCATCGAGATCCTCGGCCGCTTTGGCGTCACCGCTGTCCCCTACGACCGGCCCGACCGGCAGTCGCAAGAGATCAAGGCAGCCAGTACGCCCCTCGCCCATCTGTTGATCGCGCTGGTCGGGAAAGGCGCCAGGAACAAGCGAGTTCCCGCGCAGATCCTCAACGGACCGCCCGATGCCCGTCGTGGCTTCCTGGATGGACTCCTGGACGGTGACGGCAAGAACCCGAGCCGCAAGTCGAACCCCAGCGGTCGGCGAGACCTCAAGACCGCCTCTCGCTCGCTCGCCTGGGGCGTGCGGACGTTGCTCGCCGACGTTGGCCACTGGACAACAATCACCACTGGGGAGTCGCCAAGCGTCTTCCCATGGGGCAAGAGCCTTCGTAACCACCGGTGGTACGTCGTCACTTTCGCGCCGAATCGCCGATACTCGCGCACCTTGGAAGATGACCGGTTTCTCTACCGACCGATCTTGTCCGTGCAGCCGGTGCGGCTCGACACCGAGGTCTTCAACTTTGAGGTTGAGGAGGACAACTCCTACGTCTCGGACTTCGTCCTCCACAACTGCGAGGCCTACCTGGCCCCCGGCTCCCGGTTCGAGAAGCAGCGGCGCGACACCGCCGAGCCCTACAGCCACCTGACCCTGCTGGCCGAGAACCAGACCGGCTACGGGAACCTGCTGCGGCTGGTGTCGGCGGCCTCCCTGGAGGGCTACTTCTACAAGCCGCGCATGGACCGGGAGCTGTTCGAGCGCTACGGCGAGGGGCTGATCGCCACCTCCGGCTGCCTCGGCTCCGAGGTCAACCAGCGCCTCCTCAAGGGCGACCGCAAGGGCGCGGCCGCGACCCTGGCCGAGTTCCGCGACCTGTTCGGGGCCGGCAACTACTTCGTCGAGCTGCACGAGCACGGCCTGCCCGAGCAGCGCCGGGTCAACCCCGACCTGATCGCCCTGGCCCGGGACCTCGGCCTGCCCCTGCTGGCCGCCAACGACCTCCACTACACCCACAAGGCCGACGCCGCCGCCCACGAGGTGCTGCTCTGCATCCAGACCGGGGCCGTGCTGGCCGACCCCAAGCGGTTCCGGTTCGAGGCCGAGGAGTTCTACCTCAAGTCCCCGGCCGAGATGCGGGCCCTGTTCGCCGACCACCCCGACGCCTGCGACAACACCCTCGAGGTGGCCGAGCGCTGCGACGTGCAGCTCCGCTTCGGCGAGAACCTCCTGCCCCACTTCGAGGTGCCCGACGGCCACACCCTGGAGTCGTGGCTGCGGGCCGAGGTCGAGCGGGGCGCGGCCGAGCGCTACGGCCACCCGCTGCCCCCAGACGCCCGCGACCGCATCGACTACGAGCTCCAGGTCATCGACCAGCTCGGCTTCGCCGGCTACTTCCTGATCGTGGCCGACCTGTGCCGCCACGCCCGCGAGCACGGCATCCGGGTCGGCCCGGGACGGGGGAGCGCGGCCGGCTCCTGCGTCTCCTACTGCCTGCGCATCACCGACCTCGACCCGATCGCCTACGGGCTGATGTTCGAGCGGTTCCTCAACCCGGGCCGCAACGAGATGCCCGACATCGACCTGGACTTCGACGAGCGCCGGCGCGGCGACATGATCCGCTACGCCACCGAGAAGTACGGCGCCGACCACGTCGCCCAGATCGTCACCTTCTCCACCATCAAGGCCAAGCAGGCCATCCGCGACTCGGCCCGGGTGCTCGGGTTCCCCTACAAGCTGGGCGACGACCTGGCCAAGGCCATGCCCCCGCCGGTGCTGGGCAAGGAGCACCCCCTGAGCGTGGCCTTCAAGCTCTCGGCCGAGCTGCGGGCCGCCCGCGACAACGACCCCGAGGCCCGCCAGGTGCTGGACACCGCCGCCGGCCTGGAGGGGCTGCGCCGCCAGTGGGGGGTGCACGCGGCCGCGGTGGTGATCTCCCGCGACCCGCTGGTCGAGCAGGTCCCGATCATGAGGCGGGAGGCCGACGGGGCGATCATCACCCAGTACGAGATGAACGGGGTGGCCAAGCTCGGGCTGCTCAAGATGGACTTCCTCGGGCTGCGCAACCTCACCGTGCTCGACGACACCCTGGTCCACCTGCGGGCCAGGGACGTCGACCTGGACCTGGGGGCGCTGCCCACCGACGACCCGGCCACCTTCAGGATGCTCCAGGCGGGCGACTCCGACGGCGTCTTCCAGATGGAGTCGGAGGGCATGCGGCGGCTGCTGCGCCAGCTCCGCCCGGACCGGTTCGAGGACATCGTCGCCCTGATCGCCCTGTACCGCCCGGGGCCGATGGAGGAGATCCCCAACTACATCGCGGGCAAGCGCGACCCCCGGCGGGTCAAGCACCTGCACCCGCTGATGGCGGAGATCACCGCCGACACCTACGGGGTGCTGGTCTACCAGGAGCAGATCATCACCCTGCTCCAGAAGGTGGCCGGCTACACCGCCGGCGAGGCCGACCTGGTCCGCAAGGCGATCGGCAAGAAGATCGAAGCCCTGATGCGCAAGGAGGAGCCGCGCTTCCTGGCCGGCTGCCGCGAGAAGGGCCTCACCGACGACCAGGCCCAGACCCTGTGGCGGCTGATCCAGCCGTTCGCCGGCTACTCCTTCAACCGGGCCCACGCCGCCGGTTACGGCCTGGTCGCCTGGCAGACCGCCTACCTCAAGGCCCACCACCCGGTGGAGTACATGGCGGCCCTGCTGACCAGCGTCAAGGACGACAAGGACGCCCGCCCCAAGTACCTCGGGTCGTGCCGGCGCATGGGCATCACCGTGCTGCCCCCGGACGTGAACGAGTCCGACAGCGACTTCACGCCGGCGGACGGCAAGGCGATCCGCTACGGGCTCTCCGCCGTGCGGAACGTCGGCGAGCAGGTGGTCGAGGCGATCATCGCCGCCCGGCGGGAGAAGGGCCGCTTCACCGACTTCTTCGACTTCTGCGAGAAGGTCGACATCGGCGTGCTCAACAAGCGGGTCATCGAGTCGCTGATCAAGGCCGGCGCCTTCGACTCGCTGGGGGTGCCGCGGCGGGCCCTGTTCGAGGTCCACGAGGTCGCCGTCGACCGGGTCACGGTCCGCAAGCGGGCCGAGGCGGCCGGCCAGTTCTCCCTGTTCGGGGGGCTGGGCGACGGCGAGGACGTGGTCACCGAGCCGCTCCCGCCGGTCGGGCGCGAGGAGTGGGAGAAGTCCCAGCGCCTCGCCTTCGAGAAGGAGATGCTGGGCCAGTACGTCTCCGACCACCCGCTGCTCGGCCTGGAGCACGTCCTCCAGCGGGCCGCCGACACCGCGCTGTCGTCGCTCGGCGAACGCGCCGACGGGTCGGTCGTGACCGTCGCCGGCATCCTGGCCAAGCTGACCAAGAAGTTCACCAGGCGGGGCGAGGTCTACATCGTCGCCGACCTCGAGGACCTCGACGGCGGGGCCGAGTGCATCTTCTTCCCCCAGGTCTACACCCAGCATCAGGGCATCCTCGTCCAGGACGCGGTCGTGGTGGTCAAGGCCAGGGTCGACGCCCGCGACGACACCCCCAAGCTGGTCGCCCTCGAGGTCAAGCCGCCCAACCTCACCGAGAGCGGCTCCGCCCCCGTGGTCCTCAACCTCGAGGCCCGGGCCTGCAACGACGGCGTGGTCACCCGCATCAAGCACATCCTCGGCTCCCACCGCGGCAAGTCCCCGGTCCACCTCCAGATCCGCGGCGCCCGCTCCACCATGGTCGTCCGCCTCGGCGACGAGTTCCGGGTCGACCCCCGCAACGGCCTCTACGCCGAGATCAAGGCCGAGCTCGGCCCCGACGCGCTCCTCACCTGACCCGCTCCCGGTAGGGTTCCTCTGGCAGGGCATCCGAGGAGGAGGCGGGCAATGGGGCACCAGGTGCGCGGGGTGATCGCAAGGACCGGGCGGGCGCCGGTCGAGCTGGTCACGGTGCTGGTGCCCGACCCCGGGCCCGGGGAGGTGCTGGTCCGGGTGCAGGCGTGCGGGGTCTGCCACACCGACCTGCACTACCGCGAGGGCTCGATCAACGACGAGTTCCCGTTCCTGCTCGGCCACGAGGCGGCCGGGAAGGTCGAGGCGGTCGGACCCGACGTGGCCAACGTGGCCCCGGGTGACTTCGTGGTCCTGGCCTGGCGGGCGCCGTGCGGGCAGTGCCGCTCGTGCCTGCGGGGGCGGCCCTGGTACTGCTTTGACAGCCGCAACGCCAGCCAGAAGATGACCCTGGAGGACGGCACCCCGCTGTCGGCCGCCATCGGCATCGGCGCCTTCGCCGAGCGCTGCCTGGTCGCCGCCGGCCAGGCGGTCAAGGTCGACCCGGCCGCCCGGCCCGAGGCGGCCGGGCTGGTCGGCTGCGGCATCATGGCCGGCTTCGGGGCGATCGTGAACACCGCCAAGCTGGAGCGGGGCGACACGGTGGCCGTGTTCGGCTGCGGCGGGGTCGGGAACGCCGCCGTCCACGCCGCCGCCCTCATCGGCGCCGGCAAGGTCGTCGCCGTCGACGTCGACCGGCGCAAGCTGGAGCTGGCCCGGCAGTTCGGGGCCACCGACCTGGTCGACTCGAGCCAGGTCAACCCGGTCAGCGCCATCCGCGAGCTCACCGGCGGCTTCGGCGCCGACGTCACCGTGGAGGCGGTCGGCAACCCGGACGTGTTCAAGCAGGCCTTCCACGCCCGCGACCATGCCGGCACCCTGGTCCAGGTGGGCGTGCCCAACCCCCAGATGCGCATCGACGTGCGCATGCTCGACTTCTACGGGCGCGGCGGGTCGCTGCGGCCGGCCTGGTACGGCGACTGCCTGCCCACCCGCGACTTCCCAATATTGATCGACCTGTACCTGCGCGGCCGCTACGATCTCGACCGGTTCGTCTCCGAGACGATCGGCCTCGACCAGGTCGAGGAGGCGTTCGCCAAGATGCAACGGAACGAGGTGCTGCGCTCGGTGGTGGTGTTCCCCGATGCCTGAGGCGTCGACGCTGGCGCTGTTCACCGTGGCCGCGATCACCCTGCTGGTGATCCCCGGCCCGTCGGTGCTGTACATCGTGACCCGCAGCGTCGACCAGGGCCGGGCCGCCGGGCTGGCCTCGGTCGGCGGCATCCACGTCGGCACCCTGGTGCACGTGGCCGCGGCCGCTCTCGGCCTGTCGGCCCTGCTGGTCTCGTCGGCCACCGCCTACAACGCGGTGCGCTGGGTCGGCGCCGCCTACCTGGTCTGGCTGGGGATCCAGCGGCTGCGGGCCCGCGACGAGGAGCTCCTGGCCACGGCCGGCGGCCCGGGAGGGGACCGGCACAGCCTTCGGCGGGTCTTCGCCCAGGGGATCGTCGTCAACGTCCTCAACCCCAAGACGGCCCTGTTCTTCTTCGCCTTCCTGCCCCAGTTCGTCGACCCGTCCCGGGGCTCGGTGCCGTTCCAGGTGGTCGTGTTCGGGGTCGCCTTCGTCGTCCTCGGCCTGCTCAGCGACGGCGCCTACGCCGTGCTGGCCGCGACCGGGGCGGGCTGGCTGCGCCGCCGCCCCGGGGTGGCGAGGACGTCGCGGCTGGTCTCGGGCGGGGTGCTGATCAGCCTGGGCGTGACGACCGCTCTGGCCGGGTCGCGGTCCTCGAGCCAGTAGCGGCCCGCCGGGGCCCGCCCCGGCCGGGTGCCTCGGCCGACAGCCAGTGCAGCAGCAGCTGCTGGGCGACCCCGGCGGCCGGCCCCCAGTGGGCGGTGACCGACCGCACCTCGGTCTCGGACGGCATGCGGCCGTCCAGGTAGGCGGCCCCGACCGCCTTGCGGACCCCGAGGTCGCCGGCCACCACCCGGGGCCGGCCGAGGGTCCGGGCCAGCAGCCACTCGGCCGTCCAGCGCCCGATCCCGGGGAAGGTGACCAGCCGCTCCACCACCGCCTCGTCCTCCAGCCCGGCCAGGGTGGCCAGGTCGACCCGGCCGTCGGCCACCGCCCCGGCGAAGGCGATCGTCGCCACCGCCTTGGAGGTGGAGAACTGCAGCCCGCGGAGGTCGGCCACGGCCGCCCCGGCGAGCCGTCCGGCGTCCAGACTCCACACCTCGACGACGGCCGGGTCCTCGGGGATGGGGTCGCCCTGCTCGTCGGGCCGGTCGCCCTGCTCGCCGGGCCAGCGGTCACCCCCACCCCGGGATGCTGGGGCCCCCGAACGGGAGGGTAGCCGACGGTCGGATCGGGGGCTCGTCGCTGTCCACACCCCCGGCACCTCCGGTGGGACCGGGACCTGATGGCGCCGGCCGTAGCGCCGGGCCAGGCGGCCGCGGAGGGTGGCGGCGAAGCGCAGGGTGATCTGCTGGGCGCTGATGGCGCGGACCACGGCGGTGAGCAGGTCGGGCTGGAGGACGGGGCCGACCCCGGGGAAGCGGGCGGCGATCCCGGCGACCACCGGGTCGGCCGCGGCCAGCTCGGCCAGGGCCTCCGGGGCGGTCACGAACGCGCCGGCCAGCGCCCGGCCGGCCGCCCCCGGGTCGGCGCCCGCCTCCGCGGTGGCCACCAGCGCCGGGTCGGCCAGCGTCCCCGCCGGGCGGGCGGCGACCCCCACCATGTGGCCGTCGACGGCCATCGCCCGCAGCCACACCCGCCCGTCCCAGCGGTCGAGCAGGTCGTCCCCGGAGCGCCGGAACACGTCCAGGCTCCCCGGCAGGTCGACCGGCCCCGCCACCGGCACAGGCATGCGCCCCACCGCTGCTCAGTTGACGCTGAACGGGGTGGCGGTGGGGGCCGGGCCCGCGACCCGGAAGTGCTCCAGCAGGACCAGCTCGCGGCGGAGCAGGACCGCCTCGGCGGCCAGGCGCTCGGACGCCGACGGGATCGTCAGCAGGCGCTGCTTGTCGGCCAGGTCGACCTGGAGCCCGGCCGCGACCAGGTAGGAGGCGGCCACCGGGTCGTCGGGGATGTCGATCGGCTCGGCCTCCTGGCCGGCCATCCGCAGCAGGGTGGCCACATAGCGGGTGAACAGCCGGCCGGCTTTGAGCGTGCGCTGCTCGGCCGCCTCCCCGGTGGCCTCGGGCAGCTCGCTCACCTCGGCCACGATGTACGGGGCGGCCTGGGTGACCCCGTCGATCCGGAACCGGCTGCGCCCGCGGGCGACCACGTCCAGGCGGCCGTCGGCGTGGCGGTCGACCTCGGCCACCTCGGCCACGCAGCCGACCGGGTGGTAGGTGGCGCCGGCGTCGACGTCACGGCCCTTGACGATCGCCACCACCCCGAAGCGGCGCTCCCCGTCGAGGACCCGCTTGAACATCTGCCGGTAGCGTTCCTCGAACACCTGCAGCGGGATCGGCAGACCGGGGTACAGCACGGTCTGCAACGGAAACAGCGGCAGGTCCACGGAGCCATGGTAAGCCCCCACCGCCGCAGCCCGCGCTCCGCCTCGGGTCGGGGCGCGCCGAACCTCCCCCACTGGTTTGCGGGGCCCTACCGGGGGCTGCGTGTCGGCGTCTGCCAGGGGGCTGCGGTAGGGTGAATCCCGACCCGCTGCCTGCCCGTCTTCAGTGTGTGGAGTGAGCCGCCGTGCTGCCCGTCATCGATCTGCGAGGGTCCGACCGCGACCCGGCCGGGGTGCTGCCCCGCGCCCCCGCGGAGGCGGTGGAGGCGGCCCGGGCCGAGGTGCGGGAGCTGGTCGGCGACGTCGCCGCCCGCGGCGACGACGCCGTGGCCGACGCGGCCCGGCGCTTCGACGGGGTCGACACGCCACCGGACGCGTGGCGGGCCAGCGGCGAGGAGCTGGCCGCCGCCGAGGCCGGGCTCGGCCCTGATCTACGAACCGCCCTGCTCGACGCCATCGAGCGGGCCCGCGCCTTCCACCAGGCCCAGCGCCCGGCCGACCTGGTCTGGGCCGACCGGCCCGGAGTCCGGCTGGTGCAGCGGTTCGTGCCCCTGCGCCGGGCCGGGGTGTACGCCCCCGGCGGGCTCGGCGCCTATCCGTCCAGCGTGGTCATGAACGTCGTCCCCGCCCAGGCGGCCGGGGTCTCCCAGGTCGTCCTGGCCACCCCGCCCGGGCCCGGCGGCCGCGGCCACCCGTCCATCCTCGGGGCGGCGGCCCTGCTCGGGGTGGACGAGGTGTGGCTGCTCGGCGGCGTCCAGGCGGTGGCCGCCCTGGCCTGCGGCACGGCCACGGTCCCGGCGGCCGACTCGGTGACCGGGCCCGGCAACCTGTACGTGGCCCTGGCCAAGCGGGAGGTGGCCGGCCAGGTCCGCACCGACGGGTTCGCCGGCCCGACCGAGGTCGCCGTCCTGGCCGACGCCACCGCCGACCCGCTGCTGGTCGCCGTCGACCTGGTCGCCCAGGCCGAGCACGACCCGCTGGCCGCCTGCCTGCTGGTCACCGACGACGCCGACCTCTGGAAGGCGGTCGAGCCGCTGCTGGCCCGGGAGGTCGCGGCCGCCGCCCACCGCGACCGGGTCGAGGCCGCCTTCGCCGGCCAGTCGGCCGCTGTGCTCTGCGACGACCGGGGGGCCATGCTGGCCGTGGCCGAGGCGTTCGCCCCCGAACACCTGGAGCTGCTGGTCGCCGACCCCGGCGAGCTGGCCGGCCAGGTCCGCAACGCCGGCGCCGTGTTCGTCGGCCCCTGGACCCCGGTCGCCCTCGGCGACTACGCCGCCGGCACCAACCACGTGCTCCCCACCGCCGGCACGGCCCGGTTCGCCTCCGGCCTGTCCACCTTCGACTTCCTCCGTACCGTGCAGGAGGCCACCTTCGACCGCGACGCCCTGGCCGCGGCCGCCCCGACCGTGGCCGCCCTCAGCCGGGCCGAGGACCTCCCCGCCCACGGCCGGGCGGTGGCGGCCAGGCTCGCGGAGGATCGGGAGGGGGCGCGGTGAGCGCGTCGGTGCCCAGGACGACCGGGCGGGTGCGGGTCAGGGACGACCTGGCCGGGATGGTGCCGTACGGGGCGCCGCAGCTCGACGTGCCGGTGCGGCTCAACACCAACGAGACCCCGTACGCCGTGCCCGCCGAGGTCATGGACGACCTGGCCGAGGCGGTACGGGGCCTGGAGCTGCACCGCTACCCGGACCGGGAGGCGACCGAGCTGCGCGAGGCCCTGGCCCTCCACGCCGGCCACGGGTTCGAGGGCACCTGGGCGGCCAACGGCTCCAACGAGGTCCTCCAGCAGCTCCTGCTCGCCTTCGTCGGGCCCGCCCGCTCGGCCCTGGTGGTGGAGCCGACCTACGCCATGCACTCGCTGCTGGCCAGGGCCAGCGGCACCCGCCTGGTGACCCGGGTCCAGCCCCGCGACCAGCTGCTCGACCCCGAGGCCGCCGCCGAGCTGGTCGCCGAGGCCGCCGCCGACCTGACCTTCTGGTGCTCGCCCAACAACCCGACCGGCGAGGCGACCGGCGCCGACACCCTCGCCGCCGTCTGCGCCGCCGCCCCCGGGCTGGTCGTGGTCGACGAGGCCTACGGCGAGTTCGGCACCTCGCACGCCGCCGACCTGCTGTCGCGCCACCCCAACCTGGTCGTCACCCGCACCTTCTCCAAGGCGTTCCGCATGGCCGGGCTGCGGCTCGGCTACCTGCTCGCCGACCCGGCGGTGGTCGACGGGGTCCGGCTGGTCCGGCTGCCCTACCACCTGTCCACCCTCACCCAGGCCGTCGGCCTGCGGGCCCTCCAGCACAAGGGCGCGCTGATGTCGCACATCGTCGCCACCGAGCGGGAGCGGGAGCGGGTCGCGGCCGCCATGGACCGCCTCCCCGGGGTCCGGGTCCTGCCCAGCGACGCCAACTTCCTCTGCTTCGAGACCCCGGTCGACCCGCGCCGGCTGTGGCAGGGTCTGCTCGACCGCGGGGTCCTGATCCGCGACGTCTCCCGCTACCCGACCCTGGACCGGCACCTGCGGGTCACGGTCGGCACACCGGCCGAGGACGACGCGTTCCTGACCGCCCTCACCGAGGAGCTGAACCGATGACCGCAGGGGGAGTGGCCGCAGGGCCGCCCCGGACCGCCCGGATCGAGCGGCGCACCGCCGAGGTCTCGGTGACCGTCGAGCTCGACCTGGACGGCAGCGGCAGCGGCGGCTCCGACACCGGCGTGCCGTTCCTCGACCACATGCTCTCCCAGCTGGGCAGGCACGCCCGCTTCGACCTCTCCATCGAGGCCAAGGGCGACCTGGAGATCGACGCCCACCACACGGTCGAGGACACCGGCATCGCCGTCGGCCAGGCCCTGGCCGAGGCGCTGGGCGACAAGTCGGGCGTGCGTCGCTTCGGCGACGCCGTCGTCCCCCTCGACGAGGCCAGGGCCCGGGCCGCCGTCGACCTGTCGGGCCGGCCCTACCTGGTCTGGGACGTCCAGGTCGACGCCGCCCCCGGCGAGCTCGGCAGCTTCGACCCGCGCCAGGCCCGCCACCTGATGGAGGCGCTGGTCGCCAACGCCCGCTGCACCATCCACGTCCAGCTGGAGGCCGGCGACCTGCCCCACCACTGCCTGGAGGCGTGCTTCAAGGCCCTGGCCCGCGCCCTCGGCGACGCCTGCGCGCCCGACCCGCGGGCCGGCGCCGGCAGCACCAAGGGGGTCCTCGGATGACCGGGCCGCCGGTCGCCGTGCTCGACTATGGGGTCGGGGATCTCTATTGGGGACCGCCATGAGGCGGCCGCCGATCGCCGTGCTCGACTACGGGGTCGGGAACCTGCACTCGGCCGCCAAGGCCCTGGACCGGGCCGGCGCCGACGTCCGGGTGGTGCCGACCGTTGAGGCGGCCGCCGGGGCGGCCGGGCTGGTCGTGCCCGGGGTCGGAGCCTACGGGGCCTGCCTGAGCGGCCTGGCCTCGGCCGGCGGGGCCGAGGCGGTGGCCGGGTGGCTGGCCACCGGCCGGCCCCTGCTCGGCATCTGCGTCGGCATGCAGCTGTTGTTCGAGGCCAGCGAGGAGGGCCCGGTCGCCGACGGCGTCGGGGTCGTCCCGGGCAAGATCCGGCGCCTCACCGGAGGGGTCCGGGGAACCCCAAGGGGGTGCCCCGGTGAATCGGGCCCGGTGAAGATCCCCCACATCGGCTGGGACGAGGTCACCGTCCGGCCCGGCAGCCGCCTGTTCGCCGGCCTCGGGGACGGGACCCGCTTCTACTTCGTCCACTCCTACGCCCCCGAACCGGACGGCGACGCGGTCGCCGCCGTCTGCGACTACGGCGGCCGCTTCGGCGCCGCCGTCGAGCGCGGCAACCTGTTCGGGACCCAGTTCCACCCGGAGAAGTCGGGCAGGGCCGGCCTGGCCCTGCTGGCCAACTTCGTCACCCAGGTCGGCGCCGCATGACCCTGGAGCTGCTCCCGGCGGTCGACCTGCTCGACGGGCAGGCGGCCCGCCTCGTCCAGGGCGTCGCCGGCACCGAGACCGGCTACGGCGACCCGGTGGAGGCGGCCACCGGCTTCGCCGCCCAGGGGGCGAGCTGGCTGCACGTGGTCGACCTGGACGCCGCCTTCGGGCGCGGCCCCCGCAACCGCGAGCACCTGGGACGGATCGTCCGGGCGGTCGCCCCGGCGGTCCGGGTCGAGGCCTCCGGCGGGGTGCGGACCGCGGACGACCTGCACGCCCTGCTGGAGCTGGGCGCGGCCCGGGTGGTGATCGGCACCGCCGCCCTGGAGGACCCGGCGTGGGTGGCCGAGGCGTGCGCCCGCCACGGCGAGGCGGTCGCGGTCGGGCTCGACGCCCGCGGCCGGACCCTGCAGGCCCGCGGCTGGACGGCCAGCGGCGGCGACCTGTTCGAGGTCCTGGAGCGGCTGGAGGCGGCCGGCTGCCGCCGCTTCGTCCACACCGAGGTGGCCAGGGACGGCATGCTCACCGGCCCGGCCACCGACCGCCTCGGCGAGGTCCTGGCCGCCACCAGCCGCCCGGTGATCGCCTCCGGCGGCGTCGCCCAGCTCGGCGACCTCCGGGCCCTGGCCGCCCTGGAGCCCGACGGCCTGGAGGGCGCCATCGTCGGCAAGGCCCTCTACGCCGGCCGCTTCACCGTCGCCGAGGCCCTGGCCACCCTGGCCGAGGCCGCCCCCGGAAACGGCGCCCCGGACGGGAGGCGGGCATGACCCTGGCCCGGCGGGTGATCCCGTGCCTGGACGTGGCCGCCGGGCGGGTGGTCAAGGGCGTGTCGTTCGTCAACCTGGTCGACGCCGGCGACCCGGCGGAGCTGGCCGCCATCTACGACGCCGAGGGCGCCGACGAGCTGGTGTTCCTCGACATCACGGCCACCGTGGAGGCGCGCGCCACCTTGTTCGAGGCCGTCGCCCGGACCGCCGAGCAGGTGTTCATCCCCCTGACCGTCGGCGGAGGCGTCCGCACCGTCGAGGACGTCCAGCGGCTGCTCCGGGCCGGGGCCGACAAGGTCTCGGTCAACTCGGCCGCCGTCCGCGACCCCGAGCTGCTGTCGGCCGGGGCCGGCACCTACGGGGTCCAGTGCATGGTGCTGGCCATCGACGCCCGCCGCCGTCCCGGGGGCGACGGCTGGGAGGTGGTGGTCGACGGCGGCCGCACCCCCACCGGCCTCGACGCCCTTGCCTGGGCCGAGGAGGGCGCCCGGCGCGGGGCCGGCGAGCTCCTCGTCACCTCCATGGACGCCGACGGCCAGAAGACCGGCTACGACCTGGAGCTGGTCCGCGCCGTGACCGGCGCCGTCGACCTCCCGGTCATCGCCAGCGGCGGCGCCGGCCAGGTCGACCACTTCGCCGCCGCCGCCCAGGCCGGGGCCGACGCCGTCCTGGCGGCCAGCGTCTTCCACTTCGGCCAGCTCTCCGTCGCCGAGGTCAAGCAGGGCCTGGCCGACGCCGGCCTCCCGGTCCGGGCGTAGCCCACGCCGGGCCTTGACCCCCGGACCCGGGCCACGGCAAGCTTGCCGGTGGCGGTGATCCAGCGCCCAACCTCTGGTGGCCCACCCCAGCGGGGCCCGTGGAGAGGCAAAGGGGGGCACACTCCCGGATCGCGCGGCGCCCGGTGCCTTCCGGTCGCGCGGCCAGGGCTGCTGGGGGGCCGGGCCTCGCGACTTGAGAGGACTGGGTCATGCCGACCGACAAGGACTTCAAGCGGCTGGTCCGCGCCCGCATGGGCAAGACCGGCGAGTCGTACACCACCGCCCGCTCCCACCTGCGCCCCGACCAGGGGCCTGACCGGCCCGGTCGGCTCCGGGGCCGGCACCCGGACACGGCCGCGCTCGCCCGGCTGCTCGCCGCCCTCGGCGTCACCGACCCGGCGACCGGCCGGACCCTGAGCGAGGCGACGCTCCTGGGCGTCTCCGGGGGCATCGGGTTCGCCTACTTCGTGTTCGAGTACGAGGAGGGAGCCACCCTCTACCTGGGCGGCCGGATCAACTCCTATGTGCAGAAGCAGGACGCCGCCGAGGCCGCCCTGACCCGCCTCGGGATCCCGTTCCAGGCGCACCGGACCAGCGGCCCGGCAACGGCCGAACGGCAGCTGCGGGCCGCGCTCGACCAGGGCCGCCCGGTCGTCGCCACCGTCGACGTGGCCCGCCTGCGCTACCGGGCCGTCCCCGACTGGCTCTGCGGCATGACTCCCCAGGACGTCCTGGTCGAGCTGGCCGACGGTGAGCCGCTGCTGTGGGACCTGGCCCCGGCGCCGTTCCCGGTCACCTGGCCCGAGCTGGCCGAGGCCCGGGCCGGCGTCCGCTCGGCCAAGCACCGCCTGCTCGTGGCCGAGCCCCCGGAGGAGCCGGTCGACCTGGCCGGGGCGGCCGCCGCCGGGATCGCCGACACCTGGGCGGGCATGCTGGAGCCGCCGCTGCGCAACTTCGGCGTGCCCGGCCTGGCCAAGTGGGCCGAGCTGCTGACCGCGCCGAGCGACCCCAAGGGGTGGCCGCGGCTGCTGGCCGCGCCCGGGCGCCAGTTCCAGCTCCTCACCTGGCTGTACGACTGGATCGAGACCGCCGGCACGGGCGGCGGCTTCTTCCGGGCCATGTACGCCGAGTTCCTGGAGGAGGCGGCCGGCCCGCTCGGCCGGCCCGAGCTGGCCGCCGTCGCCGCCGACCTGCGCGAGCTGGCCGCCGCCTGGACCGCCCTGGCCGGGGCGGCCGTCGCCGCCGGGGGGGACGGCCCGCTGGCCCGGGCGGCGGCGCTGCTCGACCGCCGGCGACGGCTGGTGGAGGAGCGAGGGGCGGCCGCGGCCGCCGAGGTGGCCGAGGTCCAGGCCGAGCTGGCCGCCCTGGCCGACACCACCGCCGACCCTCAGCCCCTGGACGCCGCCGCCCTGTCCGGCCGGCTCGCCGGCCTGCGCGACCGGGTCCTGGAGCTGGCCGAGGCCGAGGAGGAGGCCGCCGCCGCCCTGCGCGGCGCCGTCCCGGCCACCGGGTAGCCTCACGCCGACGCCACCGACGACCCTCGCCGTGCCCAAGGAGCCGCCATGACCGCCCGCCCGCGCAACATCACCTTCGACTGCGCCGACCCCTGGCTGCTGGTCACCTTCTGGAGCCAGGTCACCGGCTACCAGGAGGACCCCGGCGACCCCAACCAGCCGGGCGACCCCCAGCAGTACCTGGTCGGGCCGGACGGCCAGCCGGGGCTGCTGTTCATCCCCGTGCCCGAGCCCAAGACGGTCAAGAACCGGGTCCACCTCGACCTGGCGCCGACGGACCGGACCCGCGACGAGGAGGTGGACCGGCTGCTCGGGATCGGGGCGACCCTGGTCGCCGACCATCGCCGGCCCGACGGGACGGGCTGGGTGGTGCTGGCCGACCCCGAGGGCAACGAGCTCTGCATCGAGCGCAGCGCCGCCGAGCGGGCCGCCTCAGGCTGAGCCGGTCTCGCTCAGGTTGCGGATCTCCCGCAGGGCGACCGACAGCATGGCGATGTCGAGCGTCTCGGCCTCCTTGAGGTCGGCCAGGATGGCGTTGGCCCGCTCGACCGCCGAGCGGTTCTCCTCCAGCCAGGCGTCGATCAGGGCCTCGGCGTCCTTGTCCTCGGTGCCCGGCTTGAGGACCTCGGCGGACAGCTCGCGCTGCTCGGAGTAGAGGTCGTCGCGCAGCGCCCCCTGGGCCAGGGTCTGCCAGTGGGTCTCGGCCGGCAGGTGGGCGATCTGGTCGCGCAGCCAGTGCAGGTCCAGCCGGTAGCCGAGGGCGAAGTAGACGGCCGCGACCGCCTCGACCGTCTCGCCGCAGGCGGTGGCCACCTCGATCACGTTCAGGCCCGAGAACAGCGCGTCCAGGCTGGCCACCCGGGTGGCCAGCTCGGCCGGGACGCCCGCGGCGGTGAACCGCCCGGCCAGCCGGTCGAGCGACTCGGAGTCGGCCGGGGCCAGCAGCTTGGGCAGCTCCTGGGCCAGCGCGGCGATCCCGGGGGCGAAGTGGGCCACCGTGGCCGCGATGTCCAGCGGCTGGCGCCGGTTGCGCAGGAACCACAGGGCCGACCGCTCGATCATCTTGCGTCCCTCGGCCTGGAGCTCCAGCTGCACGTCGGCCGGGACCACGGTGTCGAGGGCGGCCAGGTCCTTCCAGAGCCGGCGGATGTCGAACACCTCGCGGGCGACGGTGTAGGCCCGGGCGACGTCGGGCGGGCTGGCCCCGGTCTCGTCCCGGAGCCGGTTGGCGAAGGTGCTCCCGGCCCGGTTGACCATGCTGTTGGTGACGTAGGTGGCGATGATGTCGCGGCGCAGCGGGTGCCGGCGGAGCTGGCGGCGGAACTTCTCCCGCAGCTTGGGCGGCATGTAGCGCTCCAGGTCGTCGGCCAGGTACTCGTCCTCGGGCACGTTGGAGGCGACCAGCTCGTCCTGGAGGACGATCTTGGCGTAGGCCAGCAGCACGGCCAGCTCCGGGCGGGTCAGGCCCTTGCCGGCGGCCCGGCGCTCGGCCAGCTCCTCGTCGTTGGGCAGGAACTCGAGCCGACGGTCCAGCCGCCTGGCCCGCTCCAGGCTGCGCATGAGCCGGGCATGCTCGTCCAGCAGCTGCCGCGCCTGGGCCTCGGTGACGCTGATCGCCTGGACCTGCCGGTAGTTGTCCTGCAGCACCGCCGTGGCCACGTCGTCGGTCATGTCGGCCAGCAGCTTGTCGCGCTGCTTGCGGGTCATGTCGCCGTCGCTGACCACCTGGTTGAGCAGGATCTTGATGTTGACCTCGTGGTCGGAGCAGTCGACACCGCCGGAGTTGTCGATGAAGTCGGTGTTGATGCGGCCGCCATGGAGGGCGTACTCGACCCGTCCGAGCTGGGTGAAGCCGAGGTTGCCGCCCTCGCCGACGACCTTGGCCTGCAGCTCGCCCCCGTTGACCCGGACGGCGTCGTTGGTCCGGTCGCCGACGTCGGCGTGGGCCTCGCGGGCCGCCTTCACGTAGGTGCCGATGCCGCCGTTCCAGAGCAGGTCCACGGGGGCCTTGAGCATGGCGTTGATCAGCTCGTTGGGGGTGAGCGCCTCGGCGCTGACGTCCAGGACCCGCCGGACCGGCTCCGACAGCGGGATCGACTTGGCCGTGCGCGGCCAGACCCCGCCGCCCTCGGAGATCTTGGCCGTGTCGTAGTCCGACCAGGAGGAGCGGGGGAGGGCGAACAGGCGCTCCCGCTCGGCGAAGCCGGCCTCCGGGTCGGGGTCGGGGTCGAGGAACACGTCCAGGTGGTTGAAGGCCCCGACCAGCTTGATGTGGCGGCTGAGGAGCATGCCGTTGCCGAACACGTCGCCGGACATGTCGCCGATGCCGACGACGGTGAAGTCGGTCGACTGGGTGTCGATCCCGGTCTCGCGGAACAGCTGCTTGACCGACTCCCAGGCGCCCCGGGCGGTGATCCCCATCTTCTTGTGGTCGTAGCCGGCCGACCCGCCGGAGGCGAAGGCGTCGTCGAGCCAGAAGCCGTACTCCTGGGCGATCGAGTTGGCCAGGTCGGAGAAGGTGGCGGTGCCCTTGTCGGCCGCCACCACCAGGTACGGGTCGTCGTCGTCGTAGCGGACCACGTCCGGCGGGGGGACGACCTTGCCGCCGACCCGGTTGTCGGTGATGTCGAGCAGGCCCCGCATCATGGTCGAGTAGCAGGCCACCACCTCGTCCATCAGGGCCTCGCGGCCGCCCTCGGCCGGCGGCTGCTTGACCACGAACCCGCCCTTGGCCCCCACCGGCACGATCACGGCGTTCTTGACCATCTGCGCCTTCATCAGGCCGAGGATCTCGGTGCGGAAGTCCTCCCGCCGGTCCGACCAGCGGATCCCGCCCCTGGCCACCCGGCCCCCGCGCAGGTGCACGGCCTCGGTGCGGGGCGAGTACACGAACACCTCGAACATCGGCCGCGGCTTGGGCAGCGACGGCACCTGGGCCGGGTCGAGCTTGAACGACAGGTACCCCTTGGGCTGGCCGCCCTCGTCCACCTGGTAGTAGTTGGTGCGCAGGGTCGCCTCGACCATGCCGAGGAAGCCGCGCAGGATCCGGTCCTCGTCCAGGTTGGCCACCTGGTCGATCGCCTCGGCCAGCCGCTCCCGCAGCTCCTCCACCCGGCTCTCGGCGCCGTCGGCCTGGGTCGGGTCGAACCGGCCCTGGAACAGCTCAACCAGCCAGCGGGCGATCGCCGGGTTGCCGGCCAGGGCCTGCTCCATGTACTCCTGGCTGAAGGTCATCCGGGTCTGGCGCAGGTACTTGCAGTAGGCGCGCAGCACCACGATCTGCCGCCAGGTGAGCCGGGCCCGCAGGACCAGCCGGTTGAAGCCGTCGCTCTCGGCCTCGCCGCGGAGGATGGCCGCGAACGTGTCCTGGAACACGTCGCGGACCCGGCCCAGGTCGACGTCGCCCTCGGGAACGGTGTAGGTCACGCCGAAGTCGTGGATCCAGACCGTGCCCCGGCCGGGCGGGTGGATCTCGTAGGGCCGCTCCTCGACCACCTCGACGCCCATGTCCTCCAGCATCGGCACCGCGTCCGACAGCGGGATCGGCCGGTCGGCCCAGAACAGCTTGAGCCGCAGCGTTCCCGGCGTCGCCTCCAGCGGCCGGTACAGGTTCATGTTCAGGCCGCCGCGCTCGGCCAGGTCCTCCATCCGCTGGATGTCATAGACGGCGTTGCGGGCCGGGAAGTCGTCCAGGTAGGCGGCCGGGAAGGCCTCGCCGTAGCGGGAGTACAGGTCGTTGCCCTCCTCCTCCCCGTGCAGCTCCAGCAGCAGGGCGTGCAGCTCGTCGTTCCAGGAGCGGGCCACCGTGGCCAGCTTGGCCTCCAGCTCCCTGGCGTCGTAGGTCGGCATCTGCCCCGGCGGGACCCGGATGATGAAGTGCAGCCGGGCCAGGACCGACTCCGACAGCCACACCTGGAAGTCGAAGCTCGCCCCCGGGAAGGCGTCGTTGAGGACCACCTCGATGCGCCGGCGCACGGTGGTCGTGTAGCGGTCGCGGGGCACGTAGACCAGGCAGGAGACGAAGCGGCCGTAGTCGTCGTGCCACATGAACAGCCGCACCCGGCGGCGCTCCTCCAGCCGCAGGATGCCCATGGCCGTCTCGAACAGCTGGTCGTCGGAGATCTGGAACAGCTCGTCGCGCGGGAACGTCTCCAGGATGTTCAGCAGCGACTTCCAGTCGTGGCTGTACCGGGGCAGCCCGGCCCGCTCCAGCACCTTGGTCACCTTGCGGCGCAGCACCGGGATGTCGCGCGGGTTCCGGTTGTAGGCGGCCGAGGTGTACAGGCCGAGGAAGCGCCGCTCACCCACCACCTCGCCCTGGTCGTCGAAGCGCTTGACACCGATGTAGTCCAGGTACGACGGCCGGTGCACCGTCGAGTGCGAGTTCGCCTTGGTCAGGATGAGCACGTGCCGCTCGCGGGCCAGCCGCCTGGCCTCCGGCGGCAGCTTGGCGAAGCTGCCCGAGGCCGGCTTGCCCTGGTCCTGGCGGAGGATGCCCAGGCCGGTGCCTGGCACCGGGCGGAGCACGTCGGCGCCGTCCTCGGTGACCAGGTCGTAGGAGCGGTAGCCGAGGAAGGTGAAGTGGTGGTCGTCGATCCACTCCAGCAGCGCCCTGGCCTCGGCCAGCTCGGCATCGTCGACCGGGGGCGGGTGCTCGTCGAACTCCTCCAGGATCTTGTTGACCTGGGCGCGCATCTCGGCCCAGTCCTCGGTGGAGGCCTTGACGTCCTCCAGGACCCGCTCGATGTCGGCCCGCAGCTGGTCCAGCACCTCCGGCTCGCTCTGGCGGTCGACCTCGAAGTGGAGGTACGACTCGCCGATGCCGTCGGTGGCGTCGGGCGGCAGCACCTCGACCAGCCCGCCGGCCTCGTCGCGGCGGACCACGATCACCGGGTGGATGGGCAGGTGGATGACCAGGCCGTGGCGGTTCAGCTCCATGGCCACCGAGTCGACCAGGAACGGCATGTCGTCGGTGACGATCTCCACGATGGAGTGCCTGGAGCGCCAGCCGTGCTCCTCGAACCGGGGGCTGTACACGCGGACCTTGGCCTCGCCGGGCCGGCGGCGGTGGGCCAGGCGCCAGTGGGCCAGGACGGCGCCGTACAGGTCCTCCGGCTCCAGCTCGAGCAGGTCCTCGGGGGCCAGTCGCTGGTAGTACTGGCGGGCGAACTCCTCGACCTGACCGCGCCGGTCCTCGGGGACCTTCTCGTGGATGGTGGCGACGATCTGCTGCAGGATCTCCGCTTTCGCCTGCTCTGGCTGCGTCGACATGACAGCTCCCTCGGTCGTCCGCGATGCCCGTCCACGATGGCAGATCGGCCGTGGCCGCGGTAGCGATAGCATGGCCGCATGAGCGATCGTTCAACCAGCGAAGTCGACGACGCCGTGGCCGGGCTGAAGTTCGACGACGCCGGCCTGGTCCCGGCCGTCGTCCAGGACGACCGCGACGGGACCGTGCTGATGGTGGCCTGGATGGACGCCGAGGCTGTCCGGCGCACCCTCACCACCGGCCGCACCTGGTTCTGGAGCCGTTCCCGCCGCGAGTACTGGCGCAAGGGCGACACCTCCGGCCATGTCCAGCACGTCCGCTCCGTCACGGCCGACTGCGACGCCGACACCCTGCTGGTCAGGGTGGAGCAGGTGGGGAATGCCTGCCACACCGGCACCCGCTCCTGCTTCACGAACCCGCTCGGGGGCGACGCGTGACGGGAGAGCGTCCCGGGTTCGAGGAGTTCGTGCGCCTGGCCGGCGAGCACTCGGTGGTCCCGGTCTGGCGGGAGCTGCTCGGCGACCTGGAGACCCCGGTGGGGGCGTTCCGCAAGCTCGGCGACCAGGACGGCTCGGTGCTGCTGGAGAGCGTCGAGCACGGCGAGCGCTGGGGCCGCTACTCGTTCATCGGCACCGACCCGTTCGCCACCCTGACCATCCGCGCCGGGCGGGCCTCCTGGACCGGCCGCCCCCCGGCCGGGCTGTCGGACGGCCCGCCGCTCGAGGTGCTGCGCGAGGCCCTGCGCCGGCTCCGCTCGCCGTCCCTGCCCGGCCTGCCGCCGCTGTTCGCCGGGGCCGTCGGCTACCTCGGCTACGACCTGGTCCGGGAGCTGGAGCGCCTGCCCGACCAGACCGAGGACGACCTCTTCCTGCCCGAGGGGATGCTGGTCTTCCCCCGCTCGGTGGTGGTGTTCGACCACCTCGGCCAGCGCCTGGTCCTGGTCGCCAACGTGGTCGTCAACCAGGCCACCGACCTCGACGCCGCCTACGCCGACGCCGTCCGCCGGATCGACGCCCTGGCGGCACGGCTGTCGGTGCCGGTCGCCTCCACCCCGACCCCGCTGCCCACGGCCGGCCCCCCGGCCGCCGCCACCAGCGACCTCACCCCCGGCCGCTACCAGGAGATGGTCCGCCAGGCCCTGGAGCACATCGGGGCCGGCGACGTCTTCCAGGTGGTCCCGTCCCAGCGGTTCTCCGTGCCGACCAGCGCCGACCCGTTCGACGTCTACCGGGTCCTGCGGGTCGTCAACCCCTCGCCCTACATGTACTTCCTGCGCCTCCCAGGGGTGGTCATCGCCGGCTCGTCCCCGGAGGTGCTGGTCACCGTCCAGGGCCGCCGGGCCATCATGCGGCCGATCGCCGGCACCCGCCCCCGCGGCGCCGACCCCGAGGCCGACGTCGCCCTGGAGGCCGAGCTCCAGGGCGACGAGAAGGAGCGGGCCGAGCACGTCATGCTGGTCGACCTGGCCCGCAACGACCTCGGCCGGGTCTGCCGGCCCGGCACCGTCCGGGTCGACGAGTTCATGCGGGTCGAGCGCTACTCCCACGTCATGCACCTGGTCTCCGACGTGACCGGGGAGCTGGCCGACGGCGTGGCCGCCTTCGACGTGCTGGCGGCGAGCTTCCCGGCGGGCACGGTGTCGGGGTCGCCCAAGGTCCGGGCCATGGAGATCATCGACGACCTGGAGCGCCACCGCCGCGGCCCCTACAGCGGCTGCGTCGGCTACTTCGACTTCTCCGGCAACCTCGACACCTGCATCACGATCCGCACCTGCCTGTTCGTGGACGGCGTCGCCTACTGCCAGGCCGGCGCCGGGGTGGTGGCCGACTCCGTGCCCGAGCTCGAGGAGCGCGAGACCGAGGCCAAGGCCCGTGCCCTTCTCGCCGCCGTCGCCGCCGCCGAGGCCCTCACCGCCCCCGCCCCGCCCGACCGGCCCCGGCCCGTTCCCGCCCGCGCCGGTGGCTGAGCGGCGGTCGATGCAGCTGGCGCTGCTGGCCGTGCTGGCCGGGGTCATGCTGGCCGTGATCGGGGCCGGGCAGCCCTGGGCCACGATCAGCGCCGAGGTCGAGCTGCCCGGGATCGGGGCCGGACAGGTCGGGGCCGCCGCGCTCACCGGCAACGACCTCGGTCCCTACGGGGCGCTCGCCCTGCTCGGCCTGGTGCTGCTGGTGGCCGTGGCCGCGACCCGGGGGCGGGGCCGCTGGGTGGTCGGGGTCGCCCTGGTCGCCCTCGGCGGCGCGCTGGTCGCCGGCGGCCTGCTCGGCGGCTACCGGGCCCCGGCCGAGGCCCGCGAGCGTGCCTGGACCGGGTACCTGGCCGGCGTGCCCACCGCGACCGAGCTCCAGGTGGCCAGGTCAGCGGCCGGACCGGCCCTGGTCGTGGCCGGGGGGCTGCTGCTGGCCGCGGCCGGGGCCGAGGCGCTCCGGCGCGGCCGGGGCTGGCCGGCCCTCGGCGACGCCTTCCGGGCCCCGCCCGACCGCGGCCGGGTGGGTGGCCCCACCGGCCAGGACGAGCCGCCCTGGGAAGGCGACTGACCAGCATCTTCACCTCGCTCGAACATGGTGGTGGCGCCCTCCCGAACCTGTCCGGGCGATGCTAGCGTCGGCTCGACGGCGAAAGGGGACTGGTTGACGCCCGAGCACCCCTCCAAGGGGACCGTGCTGCTGGTCGAGGACGAGGCGTCCATCGCCGACCTGGTCCGGCTGTACCTGGAGCGCGACGGCTTCCGGGTCGTGTGGCGGACCGACGGCCCCTCCGGGCTGGCCGCGGTCGACGCCGAGCGGCCCCGGCTGGTCCTGCTCGACCTGATGCTGCCGGGCATGGACGGGTTCGAGGTCACCCGGGCCCTGCGCCAGCGCGGCGGCCGGGTGCCGATCATCGTGGTCACGGCCCGGGAGGAGGAGGCCGACCGGGTCCTCGGCCTCGAGCTCGGCGCCGACGACTACGTCACCAAGCCGTTCTCCCCCCGCGAGCTGGTGGCCAGGGTCAAGGCGGTCCTGCGCCGGGCCGAGCCCGAGCCCGAGGCCGGCCCCGAGCCCCCGCTGCACCTGGGCAGCCTGACCGTCGACCCGGCCCGCCACGAGGTGGTGTTCGAGGGCCGCCCCGTCCAGCTCACCGCCCGCGAGTTCGAGCTGCTCAGCTACCTGGTCCGCAACCGCGGCCTGGTCCTCACCCGGGACCAGATCCTGGAGCGGGTCTGGGGCTACTCGTTCCCGGCCGACACCCGCACCGTGGACGTCCACATCCGCCAGCTCCGCGCCAAGCTCGGCGACCACGCCCCCATCGTCACCATCCGCGGCGTCGGCTACAAGGCCGACGATCGGGCCCCTGCCGGCGCCCCCGGCCCCGCCGCCCCCGCCTCCGCGCCGCCGGGTGCCCCCGGCCCCGACCCGCCGGAGGGTGGTTGATGGGGTGGACCGGGGGATCGTTGCGGGGGCGGCTGGTGCTGGCCTTCGTGGCCGTGGCCGTGCTGGCGGCGGTGCTGATCGGGGTCATCACGCTGTCGCTGATCCGGCTGCTGCCCGAGCGGAACCTCGAGCAGCAGCTCGCCGACCAGGCCCAGACCGTCAGCGACATCCTGGCCAGCCGCGGCCTGGTGGCGCAGCTCTGCCCCCTGGCCCGGATCCTGCGGCGCGGCGAGACCGAGGTCTACCTCCTCGACGCCGACGCCGCCCCCCGCCGGCTGCCCCGCTGCCAGGCGCCCGGCCGCCGTGGCCCGCTCGCCCCCGTGCCCGACGTCGACCTGGCCGACGCCCTGGGCCAGGGGGATGTGGTCACCGGCACCGCCGACGGGCTGGCCTGGGCGGTCGTCCCGGCCGAGCGGCCCCGCCTCGGCGGCTCGGGCGGGGTGCTGCTGGTCCACGAGGTCCGCCGGCTCGGGCTCAGCCTGCTGCCGGTGGTCGCCTGGCGGCTGTTGCTGGCCACCGCCCTGGCCGTGGCGGTGGCGGCGCTGGCCGCCTGGCTGCTCGCCGGGCGGCTCACGGCCCCGCTCGGCCGGCTGGTCACGGCCGCCCGCCGGGTCGGCGAAGGCGACTTGTCGACAAGGGTCCATGTCGACGGCGACGGCGAGGTGGCCGAGGTGGCGGCGGCCTTCAACGACATGGCCGCCGGCCTGGAACGGGCCCAGGGCGAGCAGCGGGCGTTCCTGGCCAGCGTCGGCCACGAGCTCAAGACCCCGCTCACCACCGTCCAGGGCTACACCGAGGCGCTGCTCGACGGCACCGTCGACGACCCGGCCGAGCGCCGCCGCTCCCTCCTCCGCGTCCATGCCGAGACCATCCGCCTGGCCCGGCTCGTCCAGGACCTGCTCGACCTGGCCCGCCTGGGCCGGGGCCAGTTCGCCGTCAGCACCGTCGACGCCGACGTCGGGGCCGTGCTCTCGGAGGCGGCCGCGGCCGCCGCCGAGCGGGCCGCCCGCCGCCAGGTCACCGTCACCACCCGCCTCGCCGGCGCCCTCCACGCCCACGTCGACCCGGGCCGGCTCCGCCAGGTGCTCGACAACCTGCTCGACAACGCCGCCCGCTCCAGCCCCTCGGGCCGCCAGGTGCTGGTCGCGGCCCGCCCCCTTGACGGCGGCGGGGTCGAGGCGGCCATCGTCGACCAGGGCCCGGGCATCGCCCCCGACGACCTCCCCCACGCCTTCGACCGCGGCTACCTGTGGTCCCGCTACCGCGGCACCCGCGAGGTCGGGTCGGGCCTCGGGCTGGCCATCGTCAAGGCCCTCTGCGACGCCATGGGCGTCACCATCCAGGCCGAGTCCGGCCACGGCGGCGGCACCGCCTTCCGCCTGCTCCTCCCCCCGCCCCGCGCCTCCCGCCCCGGCGCCCACCCGCCGGTCGGGTCCACCGCCCCCAGCCAGCTCCCCACCCGTCCCCTCGGATGAGCGGGCGGCTACGACCCGGCCGTCGCCTTGGCGCCCCCGGTGACCAGCAGCAGCCAGGTCCCGAACAGCCGCAGCACCACCGACGTCCCGCCGTACTCCCGGTACAGCTCGGCCCCGAGCACGTCCCGGTAGAAGTCCCTGGCCCGCACGGCGTCGTCCACGACCAGGATGTGCGTCAGCTCCATCCCCTCGGTCGGGAACTCGTTCCCCGTCATGGCCTCCCCCTCGATCGGTCTGGCGCCTCCGCCGCAGGTGCCGGTCCCCCGGTGGGGGAGCGTAGCCGACCCGGAGAACCGACGCGCGCGCTGTCCACAGGGGCGGGGCGCCCG
>DASUPQ010000320.1 GCA_036280995.1 Actinomycetota bacterium
GGTGGACGCGGTCGCCTCCATCCTCTACCTGGACTACTCGCGCAACGAGGGCGAGTGGGTCCCCAACGAGTACGGCGGCAACGAGGACCTGGACGCGGTCCGGTTCCTGAAGGACTTCAACACCGTCACCTACCGGGAGCATCCGGGGGCGATGACCGTGGCCGAGGAGTCGACCGCCTGGCCGAGCGTGTCACGCCCCGTCTACCTGGGCGGCCTCGGCTTCGGCTTCAAGTGGAACATGGGCTGGATGCACGACACCCTGCAGTACGTCTCCAAGGACCCGATCCATCGGCGCCACCACCACCACGAGCTCACGTTCTCGCTGGTCTCTGCGTGGAACGAGAACTTCGTGCTGCCGATCTCCCATGACGAGGTCGTGCACGGCAAGGGCTCGCTGCTGGGCAAGATGCCCGGCGACGACTGGCGGCGGTTCGCCAACCTGCGCGCCTACCTGGGCTACATGTGGGCCCACCCGGGCAAGCAGCTGCTGTTCATGGGCTGCGAGCTGGGCCAGGAGGCCGAGTGGTCGCACGAGCGCTCGATCGACTGGGAGGCCCTGGCCGACCCGCACCACCAGGGTGTCCAGGACCTGGTCCGGGACCTGAACCGGGTCTACCGGTCCCGGCCCGCCCTGTGGCAGCAGGACTCGAAGCCGGAGGGGTTCTCCTGGATCGACCCCAACGACGCGGATCACAACGTGTTCTCGTTCATCCGCTGGAGCCGGGAACGCGAGCCGCTGGTCTGCCTGTGCAACTTCTCGCCGGTGCCGCGCAGCGACTACCGGATCGGGCTGCCCACGGTCGGGCGCTGGGTCGAGGTCCTGAACACCGACGACGCGGCCTACGGCGGCACCAACGTCGGCAACATGGGCGTGGTCGAGGCCGAGGCCATCGAGTGGGACGGCCAGCCGGCCTCGGCCCGGGTCACCCTGCCGCCCCTAGCGACCGTCTGGCTGACCCCAAGCTGAGGGCGCGAAGGATTGGCGGCTGGCAGGCGTGGGTTAACCAATGCCGCTCATCCACCGGCACGACGCCCGGGAAGGAGGCTGGCCGCAGAAGCGGTCCATGTGCCCTCGATCGCTCCCTGACCGTACGCTGCTGCGGTCGCTGTGGGGATCGAAGGACCAACGAACTCCTTGGCGGCGGTGGAGCCGAGGTCACCGATCCGGAGAGAGAAGACCGGATCGTGAGGACGGTCGGAGGTGGGCGTGCGCGTCACTGTCGCGGCTGTGAGCGGCCAACGAAGGTCAACCATCGTGCACGTGCTGCGGCCAGCGCCGTCACCCACCGAGCTGTCGCCGCGTCCGTCCGGGATGACCCGACGGCTATGGCAGTTTGGCAACCGTGAGCAGCACGGCGGCGTCCTCCAGGGCATGCAGGGTGTGCGGTGCTTGGGGAACGATCAGCAGGTCACCGTCGCGCCCTTCCCACGCCACCCCATCAGCGACCAGCCGCACCCGACCATGTAACACGTGCACGGTGGCTTCGCCGGGGTTCTCGTGTTCCGACATTGACGCCCCGGCGGTCAACGCCATCAGGGTCTGGCGCAGCACATGTTCGTGGCCGCCGTAGACGGTGCGGGCGCTCCGGCCGGCCGGAGCAGCGGTTGCCGCCTTCATCTGCTCACGAGCAAGGGCATCAAGCGACAGCTTCTCCATGCGTCCAATGGGATCACCCAGTCGGGCGACCGTCAACGACACCGCCGGACCCAGCAAAGGTCCGCGAGGTCGAGGCTCGGGGGTCGCCGAGGGCCAGGCGTAGTCGTTGCTGGCCCCCGGCCAGAGCCGCCGGGCGGCCACGACGTTGACCTCGGCGGCGTACAAGGTGAGCCGCGCGCCCAGATACAACCAGAACAGCAGGCCAAGCACGATCGCGAACACCCCATACACCTGGCTGGTGTGACGCAGGTAGTGGCCGACCAGAAACCCACCAACGGCCTGCAGGACCTGCCACGCCACCCCAGCGACCACCGCACCAGCAAGCAGCTGCCGGGTCGGGATCTGTCTTGGGGTGAGCACCCGAAACGCCAGCAGGAACAGCCCGACATTGACCGCGGCCGCGGCCGCGAGATTGGCCAGGGCCACCGCGACCGCCTTGCCGCCGTAGCTGCCAAGCCAGGTCAACACGCTCACCGCACCCAGGCCGACGGCGAAGACCACCAGCAGCAGCAGCCCACGGACCTGCCGGGCCCAGAAGCGGGGCCGCTGCCGGCCCGGGATGTTCCAGATCTCGGCCATGGCGTGCTGGGCGACCTGGGTCAGCCCGCGGGCCCCCCAGGCGAAGACCACCAACCCGACCACCAGGCCGACGCCGCTGCCGCGCAGCCCATGGATGTTGTCTTGTACCTGGTCGCCGATGATGGGGAACTCAGCCACCGCCGAACCGAGGAGGCGCTGCTGGAAGCCGGAGTCGCGGCCGAGCAGGAACCCGAGCACGGTGACCACGACCAGCAGCAGGGGAAACAACGCGAAGAACGCGTTGTAGGCGATCACCGTGGTCAGCGCGCCGCCATGGTCGTCACGGAACTTGCCCATGACCGCGAAGGGGAAGCCCAGCCACCGGGACCGCCGCTGCACACGGTCAACCCACCCCAGCAGCCGTTGGACACGCCGCATGCCAGCACGTCACCTCAGATAGAAGCCAGGACCGGGTGGTTGCTGTCTTGAACAGTAGCGTGTGGTGTGATTGGCAGGATGACCGGTCGAGCGGATAACGATCGTCAGGAGCACGGAACCATGAGCGCAGAACGGCCAGCGGCCGGAGGGCCAGAGCCGACTCCGGCCGAACGCTCGCTACCACCCGAACCGGAGGCGGCGGCGCCGACCGACGCCGAGCCGACCCTGGCCGAGCACACCATCGAGCCGACCCGGACCAGCATGGTGTGGACAATGGTCGGTATCGGCGTGATCCTCCTGGTCGCCATCCTGGTCTTCATCCTCCAGAACGGCCAGCGTGTGCGGGTGCGGTTCCTGATGGTGGACGGCACGCTCCAGCTTGGTGTGGCGTTGTTGTTCGCCGCGCTGCTGGGTGCGCTGCTGGTACTGGTGGCGGGCGCGGCGCGGGTGCTGCAGCTGCGCGTGGTCGCACGCCGCCATCGTCGCACCGACCAGACGCCGTAAGCGGCCGGATCGCACATCCTCGTCGCAATTGCTCTGAGCCGGATTCGACCGAACCGTGGGCAGCCTTACGGTCATTCCGTTGGTCATTCCACCAGGCGTCACCCGACACGACTGGAGCACACTGGCTGGATAGCGTACCCGAGCTGAGCTGCAGCGACGGCATTGCCCATCACTGCGTAGACGGTGAGGAACCGACTCATAATCGCTCGGTTGCAGGTTCGAGGCCTGCCAGCCCCACGCAAACGCCCAGGTCAACAGCCTGGGCTGATTGCTTTACTTGCTCGGCGGTCATTCCCTGGTCGTTCTTCTGGCACCAGAAGGGCATGACCAGCAGAGGGACCTCAACGCGACTCCTGACCGCTCCAGCGAGAGTTTCTAACACCGCAGCAGGCCCTTGGAGAGGCCCTCTAGGGGTCCCTCAACCCCTCCCTGGATGGGTCTCTCAGGGGGTGAGGGGGCAGTGGGAGTAGGAGTCCGCCCGATCGATTCATCGCCCGTCGATGGGCCTCCTTCGTCGGCCCACTCCGGGTGGAATTATGAAGGGCGGACGATTAGGCCGTCCCTATGGCGGCTGTCACCGGAACCGTAGAGTCGAACAGCAGTTCCCATGTCCTACCGCTGGAGGGACGTGCAGGTCCAGTTCGAGGCCTGCAGCCCACCGCGACGGGCGACCGTGGATGCATCGATCCGTCCCGCCGTCGCTGGGCGCCTCCGGCCGGGCCGCAGCCTCACCGGTGACCGGCCCGGCCGCTGTTAGGCGGTCGTCGTCGAGGTCGCCTGGCGATACCATTGAGCCTCTCCCAGATCGCAGGAGCTAGCTGGGGACAACGACTGGGCGGCGGTGGATGACGCAGCAGTACCTCGCCGGTGAGTTGTCTGTGTTGCTGGCGCGGTTGGAGACCGTGGCCACCAGCCAGACGGCGGTGCGTGACGTCGGGCAGCTGCGTCGGGGGGCGGAGACCGGGCCAGTCACCGCCCTACCCTCCATGGTGGTGCGCGCGTTGGCGTTGACTGACAGGCTGTGCTGGGACTCCCTTGAACGAGGAGACACCCTGGCATTCGCCTGCCAGGCCGCGATCTGCGCCGAGCTGCGTGACTTCGGTATCTGCGCTCGCTTGCTCGAAGAGGGCTAGCTGCTAACGCAGCCTCGCCGAAAACCCTGATTCCGCCACCTGCGGTGGCGGCGTCCGGGGAACCTGGCCGGCTGGCCGTGTGCTTCATGTTCGCCCGGCGACCCGGCGCAGGGCCCCGAGCGTGCCGCGTCCGTGGCGTTCCAGCCGGGTCGCCAGGGCGAGGAACAGCTGGGCGGTGGTCAGGGCGTCGTGCAGCGGGTCGTGTTCGGGGTGGACCGGCAGCCCGTGGGCCGTGGCCAGGTCGGCCAGCCGCAGGGAGGTCCCTGGCCGCCGCCCGGGCGGCCGGGCCAGCTGCAGCCGGCGGTTCAGCGCGGCGGCCATGCGCGCGGTATCCAGCACGGTGGCGTTGAGCGGGCAGCCCCACAGCCGGCGCATCGCGGCATCCAGGAAGGCCTGGTCGACCTCGGCGACGTGCACCACCAGTACGTCGCCCACGGTACGGTCCAGCAGCGCCGTCAGCTGCTCAACCAGCGGCGGCGCGGCCGCGAGCTCACTGGGCAGCAGGCCGTGGATGCGGATTGCGGCGGTGGGCACCTGGCGGTCGGGGCGGACCAGCAACCGGAACGCGGTGGCCGCGGCAGCCCGGCCGTCGAGCACCCGCAGCCCCCCGGCGGCCACGATTGCATCGGTGGCCGGGTCGAGGCCGGTGGTTTCCAGGTCGAGCACGGTGTAGGTGACCTGCCGCCAGGGCAGGCGGTCCGGCGGCCTGGGGGTGGACAGGTGGACGCGGACCGGTTCGGGCAGGTCGGCGCGAGCCAGCGCAGCGCGGGCTTGGCGGCGTCGACGGGCCTCCGCGAGCCGGCGCATGCTCAGGCGATCAGGTCGGTCTGGAAGGCGATGCGGACGCTCTCCTGGCAGGTGTGCAACAGGCCGAAGGCGTCCTTGAGCCAGCGGCGCTCCAGCGCCCCCAGGTCGGCCAGGACGACTCCGTCGTCGGGGGCCGCACCGGCCTGCACCCGGCCGGCCTGGTGGCGCAGGCGGACCTCCTGGAGGTAGTCGAAGGCGGCCGCCAGGTCGGCGGCGGTCCGGCCGACCGTGCCGCGCTCGGTTGCCGCCCGCAGGCGGGCCACGGTGGCCAGCTCGGCGCTGGCGGCCTCCAGGGCCAGCAGCCGGGCCAGGTCGACGATCGGGGCGGTGCCGTGCGCCTTCAGGTCAACCCGGCCGTGGTGGTCGCCGCGCAGCTGGCGCAGGAAGCCCAGCGGCGGCCGGTGCCGCAGCGCCGCCCTGGCCAGGCGGCCGAGGAAGCGCCGGTTGCCGGCGGCCTGGCGGATCACCGGCCGCAGCGCCGCCTCGGCGTCCAGGTCGCCGTGGAGCTGGCGGAAGTCGAAGCAGATGGCCGCATCCAGCAGCGCCTCCTCCTCGGGCTCCTGGATCCAGCTGGTGAACTGCTGCTGCCAGGCGCGGCGGGGGAGGCGCCGGGCGGGGTTGGTGG
>DASUPQ010000321.1 GCA_036280995.1 Actinomycetota bacterium
CCTGGGCCCCGACGAGTGGCTGGGCCGATGAGCACGGCGGGTGCACACGAGGCGGTTTCGGGCAAGAGGGTGCGCCAATGAGCGCCCGGCGACCCCGCGGGGGGCGCCGGCCGCCGGGGCCGGCCCGGGACCAGGCGTCCCGCGGGCCGCGGCGCCGGGGCCCGGCCGCCGGCCCCCGCGACGTCGCCCTGGCCGCCCTGGAGCGGGTCGACGAGGGCGGCGCCTACGCCAACCTGGTCCTGCCGCCGATGCTGCGGCGCTCCGGGCTCACCCTCTCGGAGCGGGCGGCCGTCACCGACCTGGTCTACGGGTCGCTGCGGATGCGCGCGGCCCTGGACTTCGCCATGGCGCCGCTGTCGCGCCAGCCCCTGGACCGGCTGGAGCCGCTGGTCCTGCGGGGCCTGCGCCTGGGTGCCTACGAGCTGCTGTTCGGGGGCACGGCCGCCCACGCCGCCGTCGCCGAGACCGTCGGCGCGGTCGCCCGGGCCGGCCACCGCGGCCAGGCCGGCTACGTCAACGCCGTCCTCCGGCGCCTGGCCACGGCCACGCCCGCCTGGCCCGACCGCGAGCGCGACCCGGCCGGCTGGGCCGCCACCCGCGGCTCCCACCCGGCCTGGATCGTGGAGGAGGCGCTGGCCCGCCTCGGCCCCGAGGAGCTCGTCGCCCTGGTCGAGGCCGACAACACCCGCCCCGAGGTCAGCCTGCGGGCCACCCCCGGCCGCACCACCCGCGACGAGCTGCTGGCCGAGCTGGCCGAGGCCGGCCTGACCGCCCGGCCGAGCCCCGTCAGCCCCGACTGCGTGATCCTGGAGCGGGGCGACCCCGGCAGCCTGGCCGCCGTCGGCGAGGGCCGGGCGGTGGTCCAGGACGCCGCCTCCGCCCTGGTCGCCCCCGCCGTCGGCGCCGGGCCCGGCGACCTGGTGGCCGACCTGGCCGCCGGGCCGGGCGGCAAGGCCGGGCACCTGGCCGCCCTGGGCGCCCGGGTCCTGGCCGTCGAGGCCCAGCGGCGCCGGGCCGGCCTGGTCGCCGCCACCGCCGCCCGGCTCGGAGTGGCCGACCGGCTCCTCACCGTGGTCGGCGACGGCCGCCGGCCGCCGCTGCGGCCCGGCGCCGCCGACGCCGCCCTGGTCGACGCCCCCTGCACCAACCTGGGCAGCCTGCGCCGCCGGCCCGAGGCCCGCTGGCGGCACGGCCCCGGCGACGTCACCGGGCTGGTCGAGCTCCAGCTCGGCCTGCTCGAGGCGGCCGCCGGCGCCGTCCGGGCCGGCGGGACCGTGCTGTACTCGGTCTGCACCTGGACCCGGGCCGAGACCGACGGCGTGGTCGCCGAGCTGCTGGCCCGCCGCGACGACCTGCGCCTGGAGGAGACCCGGCAGCTCTGGCCCCACCGGGACGGGACCGACGGCATGTTTCTTGCACGGCTGTTCAAGGTAAAGTGAGCCTGCAATTGCAGGCTCACTTTGGCCCCGATCGGCCGATACCATTCCTACGACCGTGGTCCACGCCCGAGGAGTTCCGTGATCCGACGCCTGGCACCGTCGGTGCTCAACGCCGACCTCGCCCACCTCGCCGACCAGGTCCGGCTGGTCGAGGAGGCCGCCGACTGGATCCACCTCGACATCATGGACGGGCATTTCGTCCCCAACCACACCTTCGGCCCCCCGGTGGTGGCCGCCCTGCGGCCCCACACCGGCCACTACCTCGACTGCCACCTGATGGTGGACAACCCCGAGGCGCTGCTGCCGGCCCTCGCCGAGGCCGGGGCCAACGGGGTGAGCATGCACGTGGAGGCCCTCGACGACCCGGCGCGGGCCCTGGCCGTGGCCGCCGGGCACGGCCTGGACGCCGGGCTGGCCCTCAAGCCGGGCACGCCCCTGGACACCGTCCTGCCGTATCTGGACGACCTCGACCTGGTCCTGCCCATGACGGTCGAGCCGGGCTTCGGGGGCCAGGCGTTCGACCACCGGGTCCTGCCCAAGATCGCCGCCGCCCGCCGGGCCATCGACGAGGCCGGGCGCCCGGTCGCCCTCCAGGTCGACGGCGGCGTCAACGCCGGCACCCTGCCCAGGTGCCTGGAGGCGGGCGCCGACGTGTTCGTGGTCGGCTCGGCCATCTTCGGGGCCGACGACCCGGCCGCCGCCGCCAAGGCGTTCCGGGAGCTGATCGACGGGGGGAGCAGGTAAGCGTGGACGAGATGGTCCTGATCGCCGACGACGACCGCGACATCGTCCGGTTCGTCGAGGTCAACCTCCGCCTCGAGGGCTTCGAGGTGATCACGGCCCACGACGGCCAGGAGGCGCTCGGCAAGGCGCTCGACCTGCAGCCCAACCTCATCCTGCTGGACGTGATGATGCCGCGGATGGACGGCTACGAGGTCTGCACCAAGCTGCGGGCCGACGGCCGCAGCGCCCACATCCCGGTGATCATGCTGACCGCCAAGTCGCTCTCGGCCGACAAGGTGCTGGGCCTGACCGCCGGCGCCGACGACTACATCATCAAGCCGTTCGACCCGATGGAGCTGGTCGCGCGGGTCAAGACGACCCTGCGGCGGGCCAGCGAGATGCGCTCGCTGTCGCCGCTGACCGGCCTGCCCGGCAACCTCCGGATCGAGCAGGAGATCGCCTCCCGCATGGAGCGCGGCAAGGCGGTCGCGGTCGCCTACGCCGACCTGGACAACTTCAAGTCCTACAACGACCGCTACGGCTTCCTCCGCGGCGACGAGGTGATCTCGCTGTTCGCCCAGGTGCTGCGGCGGGCCGCCCAGGACGCGGCCGGCCCCGACGGGTTCGTGGGCCACATCGGCGGCGACGACTTCGTCGCCCTGGTCCCCCCGGAGGCGGCCGAGACCTTCACCAGCCGGGTCATCACCGACTTCGACGACCGCATCCCGACCCTGTACGACCCTGAGGACGCCCGCGCCGGCTCGATCGAGCTGGAGGACCGACAGGGCCAGCTGCGCCGCTTCCCGATCGTCTCGGTCTCCCTCGGCATCGCCTCCAGCGCCCAGCGCATCTTCGCCAACCACCGCGAGCTGGTCGCCACCGCCACCGAGCTCAAGCACGTGGCCAAGCGCCGGCAGGGCTCCAGCTACGCCCTTGACCGCCGCACCGACGGGTTCTAGCCAGGTCAAGCTGGGTGTACGCTGCTGGTGACGTAGCACGCGCGTCTCCGGGGCGGGGTGGAAGTCCCCACCGGCGGTGAGAGCCCGCGACCCCCGGCCTCCGCGGCCGGGGTGGACCCTGTGGAACCCAGGGGCCGACGGTGACAGTCCGGATGGAAGGAGGCGGCGGCCGCGCCCTGGGCTGCCTGCCCGGCGCGGCCTCCACCAGGCCCTGGGCAGGAGGGCAGTGGTGGCAGCCGAGCAGGGACCCGACGAGGCCTGGATGGCCCGGGCGGTGGCGCTCGCCGAGGGGGGGCGGGGGACCGCCAGCCCCAACCCGATGGTGGGGGCGGTGCTGGTCCGCGACGGCCGGGTCGTCGGCGAGGGATTCCACCAGGCGGCCGGGCGGCCCCACGCCGAGGCGGTGGCCCTGGCCGCGGCCGGGGCGGCGGCCCGGGGGGCGACCTGCTACGTGACCCTGGAGCCGTGCGCCCACCACGGGCGCACCCCGCCGTGCGCCGACGCGCTGGTCGCCGCCGGAGTGGCCAGGGTGGTGGCGGCGCTGGCCGACCCCGACCCGCGGGTCGGGGGGGCGGGGCTGGAGCGGCTGCGGTCGGCCGGGGTGGCCGTCGCCGTCGGGGCCGGGGCGGCCGCGGCGGCCGAGCAGAACGCCGCCTACCTGACCCACCGGCGGCTGGGGCGGCCGCGGGTCACCCTCAAGGCCGCGGCCAGCCTGGACGGCAAGGTCGCGGCCGCCGACGGCACCTCCCAGTGGATCACCGGGCCGGCCGCCCGGTCGGACGGGCACCGGCTGCGGGCCGAGGCCGACGCCGTGGCCGTCGGGGCCGGCACCGCCCTGGCCGACGACCCCCGGCTGACGGTCCGCCTCCCCGGCTTCGGCGGCCGCCAGCCCCTGCGGGTGCTGGTCGACGCCGCCGGCCGGGTCGGCGCCGGCGGCCACCTGTTCGACGGGGAGGCCCCGACCCTGGTCGCCACCACCGGCGCCGCCCCCGCGGCCGCCGTCGAGGCCTGGAAGGCCGCCGGGGCCGAGGTGCTGGTCTGCGAGCCGGCCCCCGAGGGCGTCGACCTGCACGATCTCGTGCGGGCGCTGGGGGAGCGGGGGGTGCTGGAGCTGCTGGTCGAGGGGGGCCCGCGGCTCCAGGCCAGCCTGTGGGCGGCCGGGCTGGCCGACCGGCTCGTCTGGTACCTGGCGCCGCTGGCCATCGGCGGGGCGGGCGCCCCCGGGCTGCTGGGCGGGGCCGGAGCGGCCACCCTGGCCGAGGCCCGCCGGCTCCGGCTGGCCTCGGTCGACCGGCTGGGCGACGACGTTCGCGTGGTGGCGTTTCCATGCGCCGAGGAGGAGGACTGATGTTCACCGGGATCGTGGAAGGCACCGGCACCGTGGCCGCGCTGGCCGTCGCGGACGGCGGCGGCGGGGCCCGGCTGGAGGTCGAGGCGCCGTTCCTGGCCGGCGACCTGCGGCTGGGCGAGTCGGTGGCGGTCAACGGCTGCTGCCTGACCGTGGCCGAGCCGACCCCCGGCGGGTTCGCCGCCGACCTGGTCGCCGAGACCCTGCGCCGCACCGCCCTTGGCGGGCTGGCCGCCGGGGACGCGGTCAACCTGGAGCGGCCCCTGGCCCTGGGCGGCCGCCTCGGCGGCCACCTCGTCCAGGGCCACGTCGACGGGGTGGCCAGGGTGCTGGAGCGCAAGCCGGTCGGTGAGGGCGAGGAGGTCAGGGTCGAGCTGCCGCCCGACCTGGAGCGCTACGTGGTCGAGAAGGGGTCGATCGCGGTCGACGGGGTCAGCCTGACCGTGGCCGGGGTCGGGCCCGGGTGGTTCGCGGTCGCGCTGGTGCCCCACACCCTGGAGGTGACCACCCTGGGCCGGCGCCGCCCCGGCGACCCGGTGCAGCTGGAGGTCGACGTGGTCGCCAAGTACGTCGAGCGGCTGGTGGTGCGCCAATGAGCGGCTTCGCCAGCGTCGAGGACGCCGTGGCCGCGCTCGCCGCCGGCGGCATGATCGTGGTCGTCGACGACGCCGACCGCGAGAACGAGGGCGACCTGATCATGGCCGCCGAGGCGGCCACCCCGGAGACGATCGGCTTCTTCGTCCGCCACACCTCCGGGGTCATCTGCACCCCCATGCTCGGTGAACGGCTCGACGAGCTCGACCTGCCCCTGATGGTGGCGGTCAACACCGCCCCCTACCGGACCGCCTTCACCGTCTCGGTCGACGCCCGCGCCGGCACCACCACCGGCATCTCGGCCGCCGACCGGGCCCGGACCATCCAGGCCCTGATCGACCCCGCGACCAAGCCCGCCGACCTGGTCCGGCCCGGCCACATCTTCCCGCTCCGCTACCGCGAGGGCGGGGTCCTCAAGCGCGCCGGCCACACCGAGGCCGCGGTCGACCTGGCCCGCATGGCCGGCCGGACCCCGGCGGCCGTGCTCTGCGAGATCGTCGACGACGACGGCGAGATGGCCCGCCTGCCCCAGCTGGAGCGCTTCGCCGACGCCCACGGCCTGCCACTCATCTCCATCGCCGACCTGATCCGGTCCCGGCGCCAGCACGAGAAGCTGGTCAGGCGGGTCGCCGAGGCCCGCATCCCGACCCGCTGGGGCGACTTCACCGCCTACGCCTATGAGTCGCTGCTCGACGGCGAGCAGCACCTGGCCCTGGTCAAGGGGGCCGTCCAGGGCGAGGAGAACGTGCTCGTGCGGGTCCACTCCGAGTGCCTCACCGGCGACGCCCTGGGCAGCCTGCGCTGCGACTGCGGCCCCCAGCTGGAGGACGCCCTGGCCCGGATCGCCGACGAGGGCCTCGGGGTGGTCGTGTACCTGCGCGGCCACGAGGGCCGGGGCATCGGGCTCGGCCACAAGCTGCGCGCCTACCATCTCCAGGAGCAGGGCCGCGACACCGTCGACGCCAACCTCGACCTGGGCCTCCCGGTCGACGGGCGCGAGTACGGCATCGGCTCCCAGATCCTGGTCGACCTGGGGGTGACGACCATGCGGCTGCTCACCAACAACCCGGCCAAGTACGGCGGGCTGGACGGCTTCGGCCTCCAGATCGTGGAGCGGGTGCCCCTCCAGACCCGCCCCAACCCCGAGAACCTGCGCTACCTGCGGACCAAGCGCGAACGCATGGGCCACCTGTTGGAGCTGCCAAGCGACGAGGAGACGGTCAGATGAGACGCGTGTACGAAGGGTCGATCGACGGCCGCGGGCGCAGGGTGGCCATCGCCGCCAGCCGCTTCAACCGGCTGGTCACCGACCCGCTGGTCGCCGGGGCGGTCTCCGAGCTGCGGCGCCACGGGGTGGAGGAGGCCGACATCGACCTGGCCTGGGTCCCGGGCGCGTTCGAGCTGCCCCTGGCCGCCGAGCGGCTGGCCGCCACCGGCCGCTACGCCGCCGTGGTGGCCATCGGGGCCGTCGTCCGCGGCGCCACCCCCCACTTCGACCACGTGGCCGGCCAGGCCGCCGCCGGTCTGGCCGCCGTCACCCGGGCCAGCGGCGTGCCGGTGGCGTTCGGGGTGCTGACCTGCGACACCATGGAGCAGGCGCTCGACCGGGCCGGCGGCAAGGCCGGCAACAAGGGCGCCGAGGCCGCCGTGTGTGCGCTGGAGATGGCCGGCCTGCTGGAAGCGATCGACAAGCAGGACTGACAACAGGAGAGGAGACGGGTCGTGCTCAAGCTGGTGCTGCCCAAGGGGAGCCTGGAGCGGGCCACCCTGGCCCTGTTCGAGGCCGCCGACCTGCCCGTCAAGCGGGGGAGCGAGCGCGACTACCACGGCGCCATCGACGACCCCCGGGTGGAGCGGGTGTCGCTGCTGCGGCCCCAGGAGATCCCCCAGTACGTCGAGGAGGGCTTCTTCGACCTCGGCATCACCGGCCGGGACTGGATCGAGGAGACGGGCAGCAAGGTGGTCAGCCTGGCCGAGCTGCCCTACTCCAAGCAGACCTCCAACCCGGTCAGGGTGGTGCTGGCCGTCCACCGCGACCTCGAGGTCACCCGGCCCGAGGAGCTCCAGCCGGGCCTGCGCGTCTCCACCGAGTTCCCCAACCTCACCCGGCGGTTCTTCGCCGAGCGGGGCCTGCCGGCCCGGATCTTCCCCTCCTACGGGGCCACCGAGGCCAAGGTGCCCGAGATCGTGGACGCGGTCGTCGACCTCACCGAGACCGGCTCGACCCTGCGCAGCCACGGCATGGTGGTGATCGCGACCCTGCTCACCTCCTGGACGGAGGTGATCGCCAACGCCGAGTCGGCCGCCGACCCCGAGCGCCGCCAGGCCATGGACGACCTGCTCACCCTGCTCGTCGGGGCGGCCACGGCCCGGTCCAAGGTGCTGATCAAGCTGAACGTGGCCGACGCCGACCTTCACCGGGTGCTGGCCGTGCTGCCGTCGATGAAGGCCCCGAC
>DASUPQ010000322.1 GCA_036280995.1 Actinomycetota bacterium
GTGGGTGGCGTTGCCGTCCTGGTCGGGAACGGTGAAGGCTTCGCGGAAGCGGGACAGGGCCTGCTCGCTGTCGCCGGAGGCCCATGCCTCCAGGCCGACGGTGCCGCGGTAGCCGAGCTCGTCGAGGGCCCGGGCGACGGCCGGGTAGTTGATCTCGCCGGTGCCGGGCTCGCAGCGTCCAGGGACGTCGGCCACCTGGACCTCGCCGATGAGCGGACCGGCCCGGCGCAGCAGCTCGATCAGGTTCCCCTCGCCGATCTGGGCGTGGTAGAGGTCGAGCATCATCCGCAGGCCGGGGCGGCCGACGGCCTCGACCAGGGCGAGGGTGTCGGCGGCGCGGGCGAACGGCACCCCGGGATGGTCGACGGCGGTGTTGAGGTTCTCCAGGCAGAAGGTGACCCCGGCCCGCTCGCCCAGCCCGGCCACCCGCTCCAGGGTCCGGGCCGCGGCCATCCACATGGCCCCGGTGACCTCCTGGACCGGCCGCACCGGCAGCCCCCGGTCGTCCAGCCCGGTGCCGTGGAGGTTGAGCCGGGGACAGCCGAGCCGCTCGGCGACGGCGACCGACCGCTCGGCCGAGGCCAGCAGCTCGGCCGCGCCGTCGTCGTCGGTCAGGGTCCCGGTGGCGTAGCCGGTCATCGACGAGAACACGGCCCCGGTCCGGGCCAGGGTGTCGACGTCCTTGCCGGTCCAGTCCCAGATCTCGACCTGGAACCCGAGGTCGGCGATCCGCCGGACCCGCTCGGGGACCGGCAGGTCCAGGAACACCATCTCGGCGCAGACGGCCAGGTCGAACATCGCATGCTCCTGGAGAAGGGGGCGCCCTCCGGGGCCAGGGGCCGGCGGTGGGCGCCGTGGGCGTGGGACGTCAGCTGGTGGCGGTGGCCTGGCGGGAGGCGGCCGGCTCGATGTCGGCGGCCTCCTTGCGGCCGGCCGTCTTGAGGATGATCACCGCGGCCGCGGTGACCACGGTGCCGATGAGGATGGCCAGGATGTAGAGGAGCGGCTTGCCGATCAGGCCGACCACCCAGATGCCGCCGTGCGGCGCCCGGGAGGTGTTGCCGAAGCCCATCACCAGGGCGCCGGTGACGGCGCTGCCCAGCATCAGCGACGGGATCACCCGGAGGGGGTCGGCGGCGGCGAACGGGATCGCCCCTTCGGTGATGAACGACGCCCCCAGCAGCCACGCCGCCTCGCCGGCCTGGCGCTCGGGCCTGGTGAACAGGTGCTTGCGGACCACGGTGGCCAGGGCCAGCCCCAGCGGCGGGGTCATGCCGGCGGCCATCACCGCGGCCATGACCTTGAGGTTGTCGCTGGCCAGGGCGGCCAGCCCGAAGGCGTAGGCCACCTTGTTGACCGGCCCGCCCATGTCGAAGGCCATCATCAGGCCGATGATGATGCCGAGCAGGATCGCGTTGCTGCCCGAGAGGCCGTTCAGCCAGTCTTCCAGGCCGCTCTGCAGGGCGGCGATCGGCTGGCCGATCACGACCAGCATCAGCGCTCCGACGACGAAGGTCGATACCAGCGGGATGACCACCACCGGCATGATGCCGGCCATGCCCCGCGGCACCTTGACCCGCTTGATGGCGATCACGACCGCGCCGGCCAGCAGGCCGCCGATCAGCCCGCCAAGGAACCCGGCGCTGATCTCGACCGAGATCAGGCCGGCGACGATGCCGGCGACCAGGGCCGGCCGGTCGCCCATGGCGTAGGCGATGAAGCCGGCCAGGATCGGGACCAGCATGGAGAAGGCGACGGCGCCGATCTTGAACAGCAACCCGGCGTACCCGGCCTGCACGATCAGCTTGGACAGGTCCTCGACGGCCTGGTACTCGGTCCCCTCGAAGGTGCCGCCGTTGACCTTGTTGGCCACCTCGGGCCCACCGAGCAGGAAGGCCAGGGCGATCAGGATGCCGCCGGCGGCCACGAACGGGATCATGTAGCTGACCCCGGTCATCAGCCACTGGCGCAGGCGGGTGCCGAGGCCGGCCGACTGGTCGACCTTGGTCTCGGGCCGGGCGGCCGTCTCCATGGCCACCGATTCCTGGGCCTCGGCGGCCGCGCCGGCCACCACGCCGCCCGCGCTCCCGGTCCTGGCGGCCGCCTCGGCCTCGGCGATCAGGCCGGGGGCGTCGTTGATGGCCCGCTTGACCGAGGTCTGGACCAGCGGCTTGCCCGCGAACCGCTCGCGGTTGCGGACCTCGACGTCGGCCGCGAACACCACGGCGTCGGCGCCGGCGATGTCGGCGTCGGCCACCGCCTCGGCCCCGGCCGCGCCCTGGGTCTCGACCTTGATGTCGTGGCCGGCGTCTTTGGCGGCCTGCTCCAGGGCTTCGGCCGCCATGTAGGTGTGGGCGATCCCTGTGGGGCAGGACGTCACGGCGACGATCTTCATTGCCCCAGCACCTCCTTCTTCACCAGGCTGACGACTGCCTCAGGGTCCGGGGCCTGGTGCAGGGAGTCCCGGAACGAGGGGTGGATGAGCTTCCGGGCCAGCTTGGCCAGGATGCCCATGTGCTCGGCGCCGCCGCCCTCGGGGGCGGCGATCAGGAAGATGAGGTGGGCCGGCCCGTCGTCGGCCCCCCAGTCGATGCCCTGGGCGCTGCGGCCGAAGGCCAGCGTCGGCTCGACCACGGCCACCGACCGGCAGTGCGGGATGCCGATGCCGCCCTCGATGCCGGTCGGCATCTGGGCCTCGCGGGCCCGCACGTCGGCCAGGAACTGCTCGAGGTCGGTGACCCGCCCGGCCGCCTGGAGCCGCTCGGCGAGGGCTCGGGTCGCCGCACCGCGGTCGGTCTGGGTCAGGTTGAGGTCGACCAGGTCGGGGGTGATGAGGTCCGCCATGGGCGTCAGCTCCGTTCCTTGAGAGGGCGGTCCGGGTCGATGCGGTCGGCCAGGGTGACCGCGCCGCGGTCGAGGTCGTCGGGGGTCGGCATGCGGCTGCCGGGCAGGCTGGCCGCGCCCGCGCCCCAGGCCAGCGCCTCGGCCAGGGCCGCGGGGCCGCGGCCGCCGCCGGCCAGGAAGCCGGCCAGCATGGAGTCGCCGGCGCCGACGGCGCTGCGGGGCCGCTCCACGGTGGCCGAGCCGAAGGTGGCGCCGGTGGCGTCGACCAGCACCGCCCCGTCCGCCCCGAGGCTGGCCAGCACGGCCCCGACCCCCCGGCCGCGCAGCTCCTCGGCCGCGGCGACCACGTCGCCGACGGTGAGGAGCGACCGGCCGGTGGCCTCGGCCAGCTCCTCGCGGTTGGGCTTGATCAGGTCGGGGCCGGCGTCGAGGGCGGCCACCAGGGGGGCGCCGCTGGAGTCGATCGCCACCTTGACCGGGGCGCCGCCCAGCCGATCGACCACGCGGGCGTAGAAGTCGATCGGGGCGCCCGGCGGGAGGCTGCCCGTGCAGGCCAGCCACTCGGCCTCGGCGGCGGCCTTGACGGTGGCCGCGGTCACGGCCTCGATCTCCTCGGCGCTGAGCCGCGGGCCGGGCTCGTTGAGCTTGGTCACGGTGCCGTCGGGCTCGACCACGCTCACGTTGGCCCGGACCGACCCGGCGATGGGGACGACCACCACCGGGACGTCGAGCGGGGCGAGCAGGGCGGCCAGCTGCTCGCCCTCCCAGCCGCCGGCCGGGAGCACGGCCGTGGTCTCGCGGCCGTTGGCGGCCAGGGCCCGCGACACGTTGACGCCCTTGCCGCCGGGGTCGACCCGGGTGGCCCGGGCCCGCAGCACCGCCCCCCGGTGCAGGGCGTCGACCTCGATGGTCCGGTCGACGCTCGGGTTCGGGGTGAGGGTCACGATCATGCGCGCACCACCGTGGGTCCGGCCGCCTCCAGCCGGGCGGCGACATCGGCGTCCAGTCCGGAGTCGGTGATGAGGATAGCCACCTCACGCAGGTCTCCAAACCTGGCGAAATGGGTTGCTCCCACCTTGGTGTGGTCGGCCAGCACGACCACCCGCCGGGCGGCGGCCAGCATGGCCCGCTTGACGGCCGCCTCGTCCGGGTCGGGGGTGGTCAGGCCGCGCTCGGGTGTGATGCCGTTGGTGCCGAGGAAGGCCACGTCGACGAAGGTGTCGCCGAGCACCCGCACGGCCCCCTCCCCGACCGCCGCCTGGGTGCGGCCGCGGACCCGGCCGCCGGTCATGAGCACGGTCAGGCCGGGGCGGACCGACAGGCCGATGGCGATCGGCAGGCTGTTGGTGACCACCGTCAGGTCGCGGGTGGCCGGGAGGATCTCGGCCAGGCGGGCGGTGGTGGTGCCGGCGTCGAGCAGGATCGAGCCCTCGACCGGGAGCTCGGAGAGGGCCGCCTTGGCGATCCGCTCCTTCTCGGCCCGCCGGACCGCGTCCCGGGCGGCCAGCCCGGGCTCGAAGCCGAGCCGCTCGACCGGCATGGCCCCGCCGTGCACCCGCCGGAGGACGCCCTGGCGCTCCAGTGCCGACAGATCGCGGCGCACCGTCTCGGGGGTGACGGCCAGCTCGGCGGCCAGCTCGGCCACGTCGACCCGTCCGGCCTGGCGGGCCTGTTCGACGATGCGCTGCTGGCGCTGTTCGGCGAACACTGTGGTCTCCTGTCCGTTTGTTTTTTGTTTTTCTTTGTATAAGCCCGTTCATGTCCGTTGTCAAGGCCAAGCTTGGACGATAGGCGGAACCGAGCAAAGCTGCGCCGTCGATCAGCCCCAGACCCAGAGGCCGACCCCGGCGGCCACGCCGGCCACCACCAGGGCCTCGGGCCAGCTCCTGGTCCGGAAGGCCAGGGCGCCGAGGAACACGGCCCGGCGGCGCCGGAACGGCCACCACAGCGGCACCCCGGCGACGGTCAGCCCGTCGGCCAGCACGTGCGACAGCGACCCGGCCAGCACGGCCAGGGCGAGCAGGGGCCCGGCCGTCTCCCCGTTGAGGGCCAGGTTGGCGGCGTGGACGGCCGCGGCCAGGGCCAGGCACCAGACCAGCGAGTGGGTCGGCCCGCGGTGCCCGGGGGTGAGCCGGTGCCACCAGCGGGGCAGGAGCCGGCCGACGGCGGCGTGGGGATGGTCGATGTCGGGCAGCAGCCCGGCCAGCCCGGCCACGATCCCCCCGGCCAGCAGCGGCGCCCCGGTGGCGTGGGCCACCGCCACCCCGGCGGCGGCGCCGAGCAGGGCATGGCTGCGCTTCATCATGGCCGCAGTCTCGCCGGGCGGTGCGACAGCCAGCCCCCGGGGCTCAGTGGTGCTCCGGGTTCTCGAAGTCGAAGCGGCAGCCGGCGTCCCACTCCGAGCGCTGGTTGCCGTGGGCCGGGATCCCGCCGGACCGCTTCAGCAGCGCCCCCAGGTGCATCAGGTTCCAGGTCGCGAAGGTGGTGTTGCGGTTGGTGAAGTCGTTCTCGGGGCCGCCCGAGCCGGGGTCGAGGTAGGAGGGGCCGGTCCGGCCTCGCCGATCCAGCCGGCGTCGGCCTGGGGCGGGATGGTGTAGCCGAGGCGCTGGAGGCTGTCGAGGAGGTTCATGGCGCAGTGCTTGATGCCGTCCTCGTTGCCGGTGAGCGGGCAGCCGGCCACCCGGCCGTAGTAGGCGTACTGGCCGGCGTCGTTCAGCAGGCTGGAGCAGGCGTACAGCCGCTCGATGACCCGCTTGGTCACCGAGCCGTTGTCGCCCAGCCAGATCGGCCCGCACAGGACCAGGATGTCGGCGGCCAGCACCTGGGGGTAGATGGCCGGCCAGGCGTCGGTGGCCCAGCCGTGGGTGGTCATGTCGGGCCACACCCCGGTGGCGATGTCGTGGTCGACGGCCCGCAGCTGCTCGACGGTCACGCCGTGCCGCTCCATGATGGCCACGCTGACGTCGATCAGCCCCTGGGTGTGGCTGGGCTCGGGCGAGCGCTGCAGGGTGCAGTTCAGGTACAGGGCGCGCAGGTCGTCGAAGCGCCACTCGCCGGTGTCGGTGCTGGTCGGGTCCGTCATTGAGCCTCCTGGGTCGGGTCACCAGCGGGTAGCAAACAACACCTGGACCAGCAGTGTCTGGCCAACCAGCAACCCGACCACCACCCGGACCCGGACTCGCCAGGCCAGCAGCTGGCGGACTACCGGGACCAACACCAGGGGCACCAGGAACTGGAAGATGCGCTCGACCTCGCCCTTGGTGAACCCCCAGGAGGCGGCGGCCACCAGGGTGGCCAGGGCGGCGGCATCGACCGACATCCAGGCGCGCTCGCGGACCACACCGGCGACTCTGAAGGCCAGGGCGGCCAGCAAGGGCACCCCGAGCATGCCCGCGAAGGCGAGCAGGTCGCCGGGCAGCCAGTGGACCAGCGACCGGCCGGCCGACCCGGGGGCGGCCTGGTAGGCGCGGTGGACGGCCAGCACCGCGGCCGGCATGTCATAGCCGGTGGCCAGCCACAGGCCGCCGGCTAGGGCGACCACGACCGCGCTGGTCCCGGCGGCCCAGCGCAGCACCCAGCTGCGGTCGGCGCGGAGCTGGCCGGCGGCGCGGACGCCCAGGAAGACCAGCAACAGCACGGCCGCGTAGGTGAGCATCGAGGAGGCCCACAGCAGGACTCCGCCGGCGACCGTCCAGGCGGCCGAGCGCCGCACCAGCCCCCGATGGGCGGCCAGGGCGGCGCCGCCGAGCACGGCCGCGAACACCGCGTCGGCCGAAGTCGCCAGGTACAGGACCACCCCGGGAGCCACCACCCACAGGGCCAGCGCGAGGCGGCCGCCCCGCTCGCCCAACTCGTCGCGGGCCAGCCCGCCGGCCGCGACCGCCCCCAGCGACCCGATCGCGACCGTGGCCAATGCGGCCGCCGTCAGCCCGGGCCAGGCCCGGGCGACCAGGGCGTACACCACCATCGCCCCGGCCGGGTGGCCGGAGGCGTGGCTGGGCAGGCCGGGTAGGCGGCTCGGGAACTCGCGCAGGAACGTCGGGAGGGCACCGACCCGACCGACCCCGGTCGGGTACTCCCCGGCGTAGTCGAACGGCGCCCACCATGCGGCCGGCCCGCTGGCCAGGGCAGCGACGGCCAAGGCCATGGCGGCAGCCAGGGCGGCCGAAGCAGCCACCCGCCAGGGCCAGGCGGTCCGAGCGCGGTACAGGACAAGCACCGCCGCCACCGTGGCCGCCACCACCGGCAGCGTGGCCGCCGCCCATCCGGGCGCAAGTTGCGGGTCGGGGAATACATAGAACGGGAAGCTGAAGTACCAGGGCACGCTCGGGACCTCGAACCCGACCCGGCCCCAGCCGCGCAGCCACAGCGTCCCCAACGTCCCGGCCACCAGCACCACGACCGCCGCCGCCACCGTCGCGCTGGCGAACACCGGGTCGGGTCGGTCGCCGGGGCGGTCCCGGGTCGCGGGCGGCCGGCCGGTCCGGCCCCCACGGTCCGGCCGGCGCTGCCCGCCCGGCCCCCCCGGAGCTCCCAGCCCGCCCAGCACCCGCATGGGACCGAGGCTAGCCGCGAGCGGTTCGGCCGGGGGTGGTACGGGGGATCCGTCACCAGCCTGTAAGGGCAGCGCGAGAGGCTCGTCAGGGTCGGCCCCGACACTGGGCGGCATGGACCTGTCCGGTGTCACCGTCGTGCTCCCTGCCCTCGACGAGGCCGCGGCCCTGCCGGCCGCGCTCGCCTCGTTCCCACCCGGTGTCGACCTGCTGGTGGTCGACAACGGCTCCCGCGACGACACGGCGGCGGTGGCCGCGACCGCCGGGGCCCGGGTCGTCACCGAACCCCGGCGGGGCTTCGGCGCCGCCTGCTGGGCCGGCGTGCAGGCGTCACCCGGCGCCGAGGTGGTGGCCTTCGCCGATGCCGACGGTTCCTTCGACGGCGCCGACCTGGCCGCGGTGGCCGGGCCGGTGCTTTGTGGCCAGGCCGACCTGGTGGTCGGGTCGCGGACCATCGGCGTCAGGCAACCCGGTGCCATGACGGTCTTCGCAGTGGTGGCCAACCGGACGCTCGGGCTGGCCTGCCGGCTGCTGTTCGGCGTCCCGCTCTCCGACCTCGGACCCTTCCGGGCCATCCGCCGCGACACCCTGCTCGCCCTGGGCGTCCGTGACCGTGGCCAGGGCTGGCCGCTGGAGATGATCGGCCGCGCCGGCCAGGCCGGCCTGCGGGTGGTCGAGGTCCCGGTCCGCTACCGGCCCCGCGCCGGCGGTGCCAGCAAGGTATCGGGATCGCTGCGCGGCAGCCTCCACGCCACCGCGGTCATGGCCGCCGTCACCTGCCGGCTGCTCGCCGAACGGTCCCGGGCCGGCGGACGACCAGCTGCGGCGAGGCGGCCAGCGGCCGAGACCCGGTCCCGGGACGCCGGCCGGTGACGCCGGCCGGGGCGGCGCGCGGGCAGCGCCGAGACGCGTTGGCCGTGATCGCCAAGGAACCGGTGGCTGGGCTGGCCAAGACCCGCCTGGTGCCGGCCCTGGGGGCGGCAGGGGCGGCCAGGGCGGCGTCCGCCATGCTGGCCGACACCCTGGCGGCGGTCCGCGCCAGCGGCGCGGAACCCTGGCTGTGCTTCGCGCCCGTCGAGGCCAGGGAGCGGCTGCACCGCCTGGCACCCGGGTTCGGGCTGCTGGCCCAGGCCTCCGGCGACCTCGGCGACCGCCTGGCCGCCTGCCTGGCCGACCTCCTCGGGGCGGGCGCCGACCGAGTGGCCATGGTCGGCGCCGACACCCCCCACATCCCGGCCGCCAGCTACCGGCGGGCGTTCGCCCTGCTCGACGAGGCCGACATCGTCCTCGGCCCGGCCCTGGACGGCGGCTACTACCTGGTCGCGGCCAAGGCATCCCGGCCCGAGCTGTTTGTCGGCGTCCCGATGGGCACCGAGGTGGTCCTGACCGAGACCTTGACCCGAGCCACCCGGGGCGGGCTCCTCGTCGCCCTGCTGTCGCCGCTGCGCGACCCGGACCGGGTCGCGGACCCGGCCGCCGCCCTGGCCGTCGGCGACCAGGACGCCGCCCCAGCCACCCTCGCGGCCGCCACCGAGCTGCTCGCCTCCGCCCGGGCCGCGATCCGGTGACCACAGCGCCCGCGGACGACCTCCTCGGCACGGCCATGGTGGACTTCGCCGCCGGCCGGCGGTCGCCCCTCTGGCTCCGGGTCGCGCCCGGGCGCCGGCTTCCCCACGACCTGGCCACCTACTTCGCGTCCGTCACCTCCCACGAACGGGCGCTGCTCGACCTGGCCGAGGAGCCGGTGCTCGACGTCGGCTGCGGCCCAGCCCGCCACGCCCGACTCCTGCAAGCCCGAGGCGTGACGACGATCGGGCTGGACCGGTCGCTCCCGGCCCTCAGCCTCGCCCGGGCGCTCGGGCTGCGCCACTGGCGGCACGCCGACGTTTGCTCCGGGTCGCTGCCGCCAGCCCGCACGGCCCTGCTGCTGGACGGCAACCTCGGCCTGGCCGGAACCCCGGCTGGCGCCGCGCAGCTCCTGCATCGCCTGGCCACGGCCTGTGGGCCAGGCGGGCGACTACTCGTGAGCGGACGCGCTCCTCGCCATGGGAGGCTGCGAGCCATGGTCGTCCGAGATGAGTATCTGGGTCGGGCCGGGCCATGGGAGCGGTGGCTGCAGGCCGGACTTCCGGCCGTCGTCGACCTGGCCGCCCCGGCGGGCTGGCGCCTCCGATACGTCTACGTCGCCACGGCGGGCGCCGACTACTGGGCCGCCCTATCCCTCGACGGCCCTTGGTAGCGCGACCGGCCGGCCTGGGCGCGGTGTCGCTCCGCGCCGGATCGGTCCTGGCGGTGCTGCTGCTTGCAGCGGCGATCGGTGGCTGCTCGAGCACTGGCCCGCTAGGCAACTACAAGGCGGCGCGAACGCTGCACCTGGCGCCAGATGGACGGCTGATCGTCACCGACCTGGGCTCGGGGAGGAACGACGGCACGGTCGTGGCCGTGGAGGTGGCGAGCGGAAGGCAGACCGTGCTCATGCGGGACCTGCCGTCGACCCGCCACAGCGGGCAGGCCCACGCCGACCTTGCCGGCCCAAGCGGGGCGGCCATGGCCGCCGACGGGACCGTCTGCGCAGCCATCGGCGACGTCACCGCGCTAAACGCCGGGTTCGCCGCCCTGCGCTGCACCAGCGGTCTGACGGTCGACCTGGAGGCGTTCCAGGCCAGCAACAAGCTGCCGAGCAACCCCTACGACGTCGTCTCCGATGGCGGCGAGGGTTGGTACGTCAGCGACGGAGCGGCCAACAACGTCGTGCACGTCGACCGGACTGGCGAGGTCACGATCGCTGCCTACGTTCCAGACCTCACCGCGAGTGCGCTCGGCGGCCGCCACGGCCAGGGGGTTCCGGCCGGATTGACCCTTGGCCCGGACCGCACCCTGTTCGTTGCCCTCTACGGTGGGGCGCCGTTCGACGGACCCTCGGCAGCGGTCGTCTCCCTGACACCGGACGCCGCCACCCGGCCAGGCCGGGTCAAGCCCAGGCTGGTCGCGCTGGTGCAGCACCCCATCGCCCTGGCGATGACCCCGACGGGCTGGCCGTGGCGGATTATGGCGGGGCCCCAGGCGAGCGCGGCAAGGGCGAGCTGCGCCTGCTCTCCGGCGTCGGCACGGCTGCGGCCGACGGTCCTGGCCCGCTGCAACCAGTCCGCCGTAGCCGGCTGCTCGCCTCCGGACTCGACCGACCGACCGGCGTGGCCAGGCTGCCGGACGGTCGCTGGGCCATCGCCGAGACTGGCCACACCAGGCTCACGGTCCTCAGCAGCAGCCGCGCCTGACGAGCCGGCGTCAGGCCAGCGATCAGCCGGGGCTGAAGTGGCGGATCAGCTCTTGGGCGTAGTAGTCCTCCCAGCGCTGGTCGGGGCGGCGCTCGGTGTACTCCTTGTCCAACCGCACCAGCAGCCAGGTCAGCTCGCTGCGGACCACCGTGCCACCCAGCAGCTCTGGCAGCTCCGACAGATTGACCAGCCACTGGGCATACCAGGACGCCCAGTCGTCATCGGCCCCGTCGCTGATCCGGAAGACCAGGTGGTGGGTCTCGGCCGCCTCGTGCAGCAGGTCGCTGACCCTGGTGTGGCGCTCGTCCATCGGCGGGCTAGCCCGGGAACGGGCTGACGAGCTGGAAGTAGTTGTCGTCGGGATCGGCGAAGGTGGCGATCCAGCCCTCAGGGTCCTCGTCGGGCTGGTAGGGCTCCTGGACGACCGTGGCCCCGGCCGCCTTGAGCCGCTCGAACTCGCCGTGGACGTCGGGGGTCTCCAGGTTCCAGATCAGCCGGCCGGGCTGCGGGTTGGGGCCCTGCACCTGGTCATGGGGACCGACGGTCACATAGCCGCTGCCGAGCTGCCAGCCGACAAAGTCCCCGCCCGCCCAGCCCGGCTCGCCGAACAGCCTGGTGTAGTAAGCGATCAGGCGCTGAGGGTCCTGGGACCCGATCAGGATGCCGTTGAGGTTCATGTGCCCACTTACCTCGGCTTGGCGTAGTCGTCCATGTCCTGGGAGAAGTCGACCGTCACCCAGGGCTCGTCACCGACAACCCAGGCGTCGTGCCCGGGCTGGATGACGTAGCCGTCGCCGGGGCCGACCCGGGTCTCAGTCCCGTCTTCGGCCTGGACGATCGCCGACCCGGACACGCAGTAGCCCTCGTGCAGGACCATGCACCGGTCGGTCCCGGCGATCGGCTTGACGTCGTTGGACCAGCGCCAGCCGGTCTCGAAGCGGGCCCGGCCGATCATGGTGTCGGCGATCCTCACCATCTCGACGGCGCCGTTCGGGAACGAACGTGTCTCGTCCGGCTGATCGAGGCTCCGCACCTGCACGGTCCCCATCGCACACCCCCCTCAGGTCGCAGGAGCAGCAAGTCTAGCCCGGGCAGATCCGGTGGTCGAGGACGTCACAGCGCCGTGCGCCGGCGAACCGGTTTCTGTGCCGTGAGGCTGGCATAGGCGACGTGGCCGAAGAAGGAGTGGGCGGTCACCCCGCCGCCGGGCCTCGGCCTTGAGGGCGTCGGCCAGCTCCTGGCCGATGCGCCCCGCTGTGGCCAGCGGATCCGCCCCACGGTCGGCGATGCTCAGCATGTAGTCCGGCTCGGAGGTCTGGACGAAGCCGTGGCTGCGTAGGCGTCCCTCGGCGAAGCCGGCCTGGTGCACCATCGCCGGCAGGCAGCGTACCACCCATGGATCGGTGATGTAGGCGGGCGTGAACGCCGCCACGCAGGCCTGCAGCAGGTCGAAGTCGCCGGTGGCCACGGTGATGGTGGCGTAGTCGCCATCGAAGGCGGCCAACCAGCCGCCGGCTCGGAGCACCCGGAACGCCTGTCCGAGCACCCGCTCGGGTCCGGGCCGATGCGACAGCACCCGGTGCACGACGACCACATCGAAGGACGCATCAGGGAGCGGCAGGTCGCGCCCGTCCGCCTCCTGGAACGACAGGTTCGAGATGCCGGCGGCGAGCTCGCGGGCCTGGGCCAGCAGGATCGGCGACGGGTCCACGCCGAGGACCTGGCCCACCTTCGGACGGGCAGCCAGCAGGCGGCTGATCGCGCCGGTGCCGCAGCCGATCTCCAGCACACGGGCGTCGGGCGGAAAGGCGACATCGGACAGGTAGGCTGCGACCATGGCCTGCTGCTGCGGGTCGCTGGCACTGACCTCCATGGCGTTGGCGACCTGCTCGACCGCTGCCGGGTCGACCTCGGTGATCATCGCGTACACGTCCGACATACACACATCACCTCTGTACCGGCTCAGCCCACGGAGGCATCGGGTCCTCCGCTACGCGGGACGCTCCCATGGCAGTCTCCGGACCGCCAAGAACGTTACGGTGGGCGAACCGAGCGGGCTCGCCCACAGCCCTCGCGTTGGCCTGCGACGAACGATGCTGGCCGTCTCTGCCCGGCCCCGTAACGAAGCACCTGGCAGCGAAGACAATCTCCTGGAACTGACCGCCCGACTCGGGAGCACCATGGAGGGACCAGCCGAGTTCGACCCAGAATGATCGGAGTCGCCGCGGTGGCCGTCGTGGCCGCCACCGCTGCCGTCGCCTGGTTCCAGCCGCAGAAGCTGTTGATCGACGAGCGGGTCGACGAGGCGCTCCCGGCGGCAGTGGCGCCAGGGGGTGGCCCACCGGACTCAAGCCCGGGCCGGCCGCCCACCTCAGCGGCCGACACCGAGCCGAAGATCCTCTCGACCAGCTCCTTCCGTTCCCTCGGCCACGCCACCTCCGGCCGGGCGGTGGCCCTGGCGTTGGCCGACGGGCGGCGCTTCCTGCGCCTGGACGACCTGCGCACCAGTAACGGCCCTGACCTGTTCGTCTACCTGTCCGCGCCGACGCCCCACGTGCCACCTTTGACGATGACTTCGTCAATCTCGGTCGGCTCCGAGCCAACCAGGGCAACCAGAACTACGAGATCCCGGACGGTGTCGCCCTTGACCGCTACCAGAGCGTGGTGATCTGGTGCCGCCGGTTCACCTACGCCTTCGGCGCCGCGGCGCTGGAATGAGACCCTCGGACCGGCGGGCGGGATCGGCCGGCATGCCGACCTGACCTCCGCTGTCCCGAGGGGCGGCGTCCAGGTAACGCAGGACCCGCACGGCCCGCTGCGCGGCCGGCAGGGTTTGGACGGCCCGCAACTCGCGTTGCTGCAGCGTTTCTTCTCACACAGCTTGAGCTGGACGGGTGGCAGGACCATCAGTTCGTTGCTGACCTTCGTTTCGACGTGGTCGACCTCCAGGACCAACTTCGGTCCCTCGCGGCCCACCAGCCGCACCGCCGTACATGACGAACAGGTGAGGCCAGCTCTTGGATTCGGCATAGACGTTCACGACGGCCTCTCTTGGCCCCGCGGTCTCCACCGTTCTGCTTCGGCAGGCCC
>DASUPQ010000323.1 GCA_036280995.1 Actinomycetota bacterium
GACCTCCAGCCAGGCGCTGGCCGAGCGCTGCCGGATCGTGCTGGCCTGCGCCCAAGGTCGCAGCAACACCGAGGTCGCCCAGCACCTCGGGGTGGCCCGGTCCACGGTCATCAAGTGGCGCTCGCGGTTCCTGGCCCGCCGGCTGGAGGGACTGGTGGACGAACCCCGTCCGGGCGCCCCTCGCAAGCTCAGCGACGAGCACATCGAACGGGTCATCGTCACCACTCTGGAGACCACCCCCGCCGATGCCACCCATTGGTCGACCCGGTCGCTGGCCCGGGCGCTGGGGCTGAACCAGACCGCGGTCAGCCGGATCTGGCGGGCGTTCGGGCTCAAGCCGCATCTCACCGAGGCGTTCAAGCTCTCGACCGATCCGCAGTTCATCGACAAGGTCGGTGACATCGTCGGGCTGTATCTCAACCCACCCCAGGCCGCCCTGGTCCTGTGCGTGGATGAGAAGACTCAGGTGCAGGCGCTGGACCGGACCGCGCCGGTGCTGCCGCTGCTGCCAGGGACCCCTCAGCGGGCCACCCATGACTACACCCGCCATGGCACCACCAACCTGTACGCCGCCTTGGATGTGGCCTCGGGCAAGGTGATCACCGAGCTGACCGGCCGGCACCGCGCCATCGAGTTCCGCCGCTTTCTGGCCCGCATCGACCAGGCCGTACCAGCCGAGCTGGCCGTGCATGTGATCTGCGACAACTCCTCGACCCACAAGACCCCAGCGATCCAGCGCTGGCTGACCGCCCACCCCCGGTTCCAGCTGCACTTCACCCCGACCTACAGCTCCTGGCTGAACCTGGTCGAGCGCTTCATCGCCGAGCTGACGACCAAGTGGCTGCGTCGCGGCACCCACCGCTCAGTGGCCGAACTCGAGCAGTCCATCCGAACCTGGATCGACACCTGGAACGACGACCCCAAGCCATTTGTGTGGACCAAGACCGCCGACCAGATCCTCGACAGCATCGCCACCTACTGCCAACGAATCAACGCCTCAGGACACTAGCCATCCTGGCCGCCAGCCAGCGCAGCCAAGCCCAGCGGCTCGGCGACGCGGAGCTGATCACCCAAGGCCTGAGCACCGTATCGGTGGCGCTGATGGTGGCGGGATTCACGGTGCCGTCCTGGGGCCCGCGGCTTGGCCTTCCCGGGTTGCTTCACTGGTTGGGCCGCTACCGCGCCCACCGGCGGCTCTATCCGCTGTGGCGGACGCTGTGCCGAGCCGTTCCGAGCATCGCCTTGGAACCGCCGTCGGCAAGATGGCGCGACGCCTTGACGCTCCGAGGCGGCGTGACCTTCCGCCTGCAGCGGCGTTGCGTCGAAATCCGTGACGGTCAGGTCAAGCTGCGTCCTTGGCGCGACCCACGAGCCTTCAACACCGCTGAGGAGCTAGGTCGGCGGGGCCGGACTCGACGGCGAGAACTTGGAGGCGGCCGTTGAGGCAGCCACCCTGCTCGCGGCTGCCCAACTGCGCCGACGGGCCGCTGCCATCGGCGAGAACCTGGGTCGGCGGGTCGGGTTGGACGGTGAGAAGTTGGAGAAGGTGATCGCGGCCGCCACCCGTGCGGCGGCCGTGCCGATTAAGACGAGCGGGCAGGTAGCGGCCGGACACCGGGCCACGGCGGCAGGTCCTGGCGGTGGCGACCTTTACACCGAGAACGCCTGGCTCAGCAAGGTCGCAACCGCCATGCGCTCGCCCGTGGTCCGCACCGTGCTCGCTCGCCAGCGGCGGGCGCAGCGTCCATTGCTACAACGGTCGGCTGAGCACGCCGCCGCCGCAGTGGAGCGCCAGGCTGCTGCCGTGGCTGACGGTGATCGGCAAGCCGCCGAGCAGCGGCTGTGACCGCACCAGCCCCTGACCGGCCATCCCCGGCTGAACCTGCGGGTAACATGCCACGGTGCCTATGGCATAATCCGGCGACACGGACATGTCGCCTTTATCGTCCGCACCGGATCAGCCATCCTCCTGCCGGCCGGCCACCGCAGGATCGCCGGCGGGCAACAGACGACCCCCGGAGTCGCCCGGGCAGTGAGCGGACGGCGTTGCAGAGGCGACAGGAAGCGAGGTACCCATGACGGCGCAGGCCGGCCGAGCCGATGGACCCCGTCATGGTCACGCGGTGGTCATCGGTGCCAGCGTCGCTGGGCTGCT
>DASUPQ010000324.1 GCA_036280995.1 Actinomycetota bacterium
CCTGGGCCCGCACGGCCTCCAGGGAGATACCGAGCGACTCCAGCGCCTTGGCGGCCACGCCCCCGTGGGCCAGCCCGAGCAGGATGTGCTCGGTGCCGATGTAGTTGTGATTGAGGAGCCGAGCCTCCTCCTGGGCGAGCACGACGACCCGCCGCGCCCGGTCGGTGAACCGCTCAAACATCCTCTGTTCACCTCCTTCCTACGCAGCCGATTCTGGACGGCGACCATCCCTGCGTCTATCGCCGGCCACGGGCAGGGCAGGCCAACATGACCGAGCCGATCCTGGTGGGCGAGCTGCTGCCCGGCGTCCTCCAGGAGGTCATCGACCGAGCCGGCCTCGGCTACGACCGCTGGGCCGAGCAGGTCGCCGCCACCGGCTACTGCCACCACCCGGTGCGCCTGCGCGGCACCGTCGAGCACGCGGACGCCGCGACGGGCGATATCCGCACGGTGTACTCAACCGACCGGGAGCCGGACGCCACCCTCTTGAAGGCCTGCGGCAACCGGCGGGCGTCGGTCTGCCCCTCCTGCTCGGCCACCTACCAGGCCGACCAGTTCCAGCTCCTGGCGGCTGGGCTGCGGGGCGGCAAGGGCGTCCCCGAAACGGTGACCGGGCATCCCCGACTGTTCGTGACCTTCACTGCCCCCAGCTTCGGCCGGTCCACACCCGCAAGGCACAGGGCCGGCTGGCCTACCCGTGCCACCCGCACCGGCAGGGCCAGCGCTGTCCGCATGGTCGGCGGGCTGGCTGCTGGCAGCGCCACGACCCCGACGACCCGCGCCTGGGGGAGCCGCTGTGTGCCCGCTGCTACCAGGCCGGCGCCCAAGTCCTCTGGAACGCCCTAGCCGGGCGGCTGTGGTCGCGGACCACCATCTACCTCTATCGCGCCCTCACCCAGCTCGCCGGGCTGCCCGAGGAGGAGCTGCGGCGGCTCATCCGGATCTCCTTCGCCAAGGTCGCCGAGTACCAGAAGCGGGGCGCGGTCCACTTCCACGCCATCCTCCGCCTGGACGCGGCCAGCGACTGCGGCTGCCCGGCCTGTGTCGCCCCGCCATTGGCGGGGTTCACCGCCGACCTCCTCGAGCGCGCTGTCCGGCAGGCCGCCGCCACGGTGGCCGTGCCCTGCCCGGCCCTGGACGAGGACCGGGGCGTGACCCTCGTTGCCCGGTGGGGCGAGCAACTCGACGTGCGCCACATCACCGAGACCGACGATGAGCATGAGCTAAGCGCCGAGCAGGTCGCCGGCTATGTGGCCAAGTACTCGACGAAGGCCACCGAGGCCCTGGCCATCACCCTCGACCAGCGCATCAGCGAGGCCGACCTGGAGGAGCTGGACCTGCCAGCGCACGTGGCCGAGCTCGTCCAGGCGTGCTTCGAGCTAGGCGCCCGTCCGGGCCTGGCGCCTCTGCGGCTGCGCAAGTGGGCACATATGCTTGGCTTCGGCGGCCACTTCTCGACCAAGAGCCGCCGCTACTCGACCACCCTGGGGGCGCTGCGGCGGGCCCGGGTCGCCTACGCCATCCGCCGGCGCCGGGGTAACACCGTGCCGTTGGATGCCTGGGGCCGGCCAGAGGGCGACCAAGCGGTGATCGTCGTCGCCTCCTGGTGCTACCTCGGCCGCGGCTACCAGTCGACCGGGGAGGCGTGGCTGGCCGTCTCGGCGGCCGCTCGGGCGCGGGAAGCGCGGCGGATCGCCAAGGAAGAGCTACGAACTACAACGATCGCCGCGTCAGCAAGCAAGGAGCAGGGCGGGCAGAATGGAGAGGCTGTTGACCGTAGACGAGGCCGCCGAGCGGCTGGGTACGTCGGCACGCTTCATCCGCCGGCTGATCGCCGAGCGGCGGATCGCCTACACCAAGCTGGGCCGCCACGTCCGCATCGCCGCCCGCGATCTAGACACCTACGTGGCGTCCGGGCGGGTCGAGCCCCGCTCGCTGGCTGGGTGACGCTGATGGGGCACATTCAGCGGCGGGTCCGCAATGGCCGGGTGACGTATCGGGTCCGCTATCGCGACCCGGATGGCCGGGAGCGCTCCCGAGTGTTCGCCAGGAAAGGTGACGCTGAGCAGTTCCTGACCGACACCGAGGCTCGGCTGCTGACTGGGACCTGGATCGATCCGCGTCGGTCGCGTCGGCGGTTCGGCAGCTGGGCCGATGAGTGGTGGCAGGGCTGGGCGGCCCGGCCACGGAGGAGCCCGGCAGCCTTGGAAGCGGCCGAGAGCCATCTCCGCCTGCA
>DASUPQ010000325.1 GCA_036280995.1 Actinomycetota bacterium
GGCGTTCCGGTTCAGCTCCTATGCGGTTGTGGTCCGCCTGCCGGGAAGCTGGTTGCGCTGGCTGGCGCCGGCGACCCAATGGCCGATGTCCAACAGGGCGGCGATCCCGACCCAGAACCAATCCCACCCGATCAACCCCCGGCCAGGTGTGTAGAGCAGCACATACATCAGCGTCGCGAAGGGCAGGAAGATGATGCCGAGCAATGGCCACAGGAAGGTGTCGAAGGCGGCGTCGATCCTCGCTGGCCGCGCAATCCACAGGATGAACAGCGCCAGGCGCGGGAACAGGCCTGCGAACATCGCGAAGAGACAACCCATCTCACTCTCCCAGTCCGGTTTCCGTTGATCGTCCGGAATGGCGCATCAAGAGCTGCGCCGTGGGACAAGCCTCACAGCCACAACATGGGCCGGCATCACCCGTGAGAGATGAGAATCCCCGCGAACAAGCACGGCGGAGCACTGAAGTCGCTCGTTGGAAGCGACGGCTCTGAGAACCAGCCAAAGCTCCGAAACCGGCTCTTAGCGCACTCACCGCTCAGTCGCTGAGACCGGCTCGTCGACCAGTGGGTCGAGCAGGATCCAGTGGGTGTCGCGGCGTCGGCGCAGGTAGGCCGCCTCGTAGAGGGCGCCGGCGGCCAGGATGGCGGCGACAATGGCGAGGTCCCTGCCGGTCTGCAGCACGACGGTCACGGCCACGCCGGCCAGCGCCACCAGCGGGGGCAGGGGCCACAGGGGCATGCGGTAGGGCCGGTCCAGACCGGGCTGTCGGAGCCGGCTGGCCAGTGCCGACAGGGCGATCAGGGCGAAGGTGACGACCACGGTGAGGCTGGCGAAGGTGACCGCGGCCGCGTAGTCGGTGACGGCGGTCACTGCCAGCGCAGCCCCCCCGACGCTCAGGCTGGCAACGACCGGCGTCCTCGTCCTTGGGTGGATGCGGCCAAGGGCGCGGCTGAGCGGCGCCGGCCAGGTCCGGTCCCGGCCGGAGCTGTACAGGATCCTGGCGTACTCCAGCAGCACCGCCAGCAGGATGTTGAAGAACGTGGCCACCAACGCCAGGGTGACGATGGTGACCAGCCTGTCGCCGCCCAACGAGCGCACCAGGTACGACATGGGGGCCGGCTCGGTTGTCAGCTGGGCTTGGGAGGGCGCACCCACCAGAGCGGCGGCGAGCGCCAGCAGCTCGGCCACGACCGCGACCCCAAGCGCACCCAGCACCGCGCGGGCGATGCCCCGGCGCGGGCCCCGGGTCTCCTCGGAGAAGATCACCGCGCCGCCATAGCCGGCATAGGCGCCCAGCCCAAGGACGACGCCGGCCAGCAGTGTCCGCAGGCTGGTCGGGACGGCGCTACCGTCGGCGGCATACACGCGCGGATCCAGCAGCGTGCCCGCCAACGACCAGTCGGCGTTGGCGAAACCGAGAACCGAGACGACCAGGATGATGGCCAGCTCCAGGGCGAGGAAGGTGGCGGTGACGGCGGCGTTGAACCGGATCCCGACCACCGCCAGCGCGGTGGCGGCGGCCAGCAGGACCAGCGCGCCCGTCCGGGGGCTGATGGCTGGCCACAGGGCGGCCACGGATTGGCCGGCGGCCAGCGCGAACGCGCTGGGGACGATGACGAAAAGGGCCAGCTGCAGGGTCAACGCCAGGAAGCCGGCCCGGCGGCCGAGGACCCGGGCGACGATCCCGTACACGCCACCGGCGGTGGGGTACAGCACGCCCAACTCGGCCCAGGCCACCGCCAGGCAGCCGCTGATCAGGGCCGCGAGCAGGAAGGCCAGGAAGGCGCCGCTGCCCTGCTGGCGTAACGCCACCGAGCCGATGGCGAACACCGAGGCTGCCGGGCCGATCACGGCCAGGGTGATCGTCATGTTGCCGGCCACCTTCAGCCTGCGGGCAAGCTGCTGCTGGTAGCGGCGGCCGGCTGGCTGTGCGGGCGCGTCCGCGCCCGGTGCCGGACCGCTCACCGCGGCCCCACCCGTCTGACCCAGTTGACCGCCTCACGGCGACCGGTGGCGCCAAGGTAGGGCATCGGCCGTGCCTCGACCTGACACAGCCCTTCCGGGCGCCGATCGTCCGGCCGTCGACACATGACTCGGGGTGCGGTACTCATCGATCCGCTGCAGTCCTCCGGGCGCAATGGCTACGGGCTGGGGGGCGTTGACCCTGGGAGCAGGCCGAGCTCGCGGGCGTGGGCGACCGCGTCGGCCCGGGTGCCCACGCCGAGCTTGCGGTAGACCGCCTGGATGTGGGTCCTGACGGTGTTGACCGAGACATACAGCTGGCGGCCGATCTCCCGGTTCGACAGCCGGGTGGCGAGCAGCCGCAGGACCGCCAGCTCCCGCTCGGTGAGCGGTTCGACCACAGGCCGCCGGCGGGGCGCCGTGACCAGCGCCTGCTCGGTCTGGTTCAGGAGCGCCGGCAGCACGCCCGGGTCGGCGAACCGGTCGATCAGCTCCCGGGCCTCCTCGACCAGCGCCCTGGCCCCCTGGAGGTCGCCGCA
>DASUPQ010000326.1 GCA_036280995.1 Actinomycetota bacterium
GGGCCGGGTCCTTGACGAGGTCCGCCGCCAGTTCGTCGGCCGCATCGCCCGCAACATCGAGCACGCCGCCGTCCAGGGGGTGGCCCGCCCCGTCGACCCCCTCACCGCCGCCACCGCCCTCGCCGCCATGGCCGAGCAGACCATGTTCCTGCGCGCGGTCCGCAAGGAACCCCTCGACCGCGACCTCACCGTCGAGACCCTGGCCGACCTCTGGCTCCACGCCCTCTACCGGTAGCCCGGGCGCCTGTCGGGGTACGGTATCCAGAGCAATCGGAGGAAACATGGACGAGCGTCGCAAGGTGGCCCGTTGCGGGGCGACGGACGTCTGGGTCTGGCAGGGCGACATCACCGCCGCCGGCACCGAAGCGATCGTCAACGCGGCCAACAACGAGGGCTGGCTCGGCTCGGGCGTCGCCGGGGCCATCCGCCGGGCGGCCGGCGACCAGGTCGAGGACGAGGCCGTCGCCCAGGCTCCCTGGCCGGTCGGGGACGCGGTCCGGACCGGCCCGGGCCGGCTCGGCGCCCAGGGGGTCAAGGCGATCCTGCACGCCGCCGCCATGGCCCCTGGCCGCCCGGCCAGCGCCGACGCCGTCGGCAGCGCCACCGCGGCCGCGCTGCGCCTGGCCGCCGCCGAGGACCTGACCAGCGTGGCCCTGCCCGCCCTGGGCACCGGCGTCGGCGGGGTCGGGCTGGAGGCGGCGGCCGCGGCCATGGGCGCGGCCGTGCGCGAGCACGCCGCCGGGCCGACCCCGGTCACGACGGTCGTGTTCGCCCTCTACGACCAGGCCGCCCTCGAGCGGTTCGGGGGCGCGCTGGAACGGGCGCTGGGGCCTGGCGATGCGCGCTGAGGCAGGCGGTCCGGAGGCCAGGGCCGACGGCGACCACCTGGCCGCCGGCGGGCTGCTGGAGCGGATCGTCGCCTGGGCCGGCCAGGTCGTCGGCACCCCCAACGGCTACATCTGCCTGATCGAGCCGGACACCGGCGAGATGGTCCTGCGGGTCGGCACCGGGGCCTACACCGGGCTGGTGGGCCTGCGGATGCTCAAGGGCGAGGGCCTGTCCGGGCGGGTCTGGGAGACGGGCGACCCCCTGGCCATCCCCGACTACAGCACCTGGGAGGGGCGGGTGCGCCAGATCGACGCCGCCATCTTCCGGGCCGTCCTCGGGGTCCCGCTGGTGTCCGGCGGCACCGTCACCGGCGTGATCGGCCTGGCCTTCTCCGAGCCCGGGCGGACCTTCAGCGACGACCAGGTCCAGCAGGTCAGCCGGTTCGCCGAGGTGGCCTCGATCGCCCTCGACAACGCCCGCCTGTACGCCGCCGCCCAGCAGGAGCTGGTCGAGCGCCAGCGGGCCGAGCTGCGCTTCCGGACCCTGGTCGAGCAGCTCCCGGTGATGGTCTACAGCGAGGAGTTCGAGGTCGGGGGCTCCCGCATGTGGGTCAACTCCCAGGTGGCGATGTTCGGGGCCTCGCTCGAGGACGCCTCCAGCAAGAACTTCTGGAAGACCCGCCTGCACCCCGACGACCGCGACCGGGTGCTGGCCGAGGAGGCCCGCTGCGAGCAGACCGGCGAGCCGTTCCGGATGGAGTACCGGACCATCCACGCCGACGGGCACGTCATGTGGATCCGCGACCAGTGCGTGCTCGTCCGCGACGAGTCCGGCCAGCCCCTGTACTGGCAGGGGGTGGTGGTCGACCTCACCGACGTCCGCCGGGCCCTGGAGCTGGAGCGCGAGGCGACCCGGCGGCTGCGCGCCCTCGACCAGATGAAGAACACCTTCCTGGACGCGGTGTCGCACGAGCTGCGCACCCCCCTGGCCGCGATCGTCGGCATCGGCCTCACCCTGGAGCACAAGGCCGGCAGCCTGGCCGAGGAGGACCGCAGCGACCTCTACACCCGGCTGGTGGCCAACGGCCGCAAGCTCGACCGGCTGCTCAACGACCTGCTCGACCTGGACCGGCTCACCCACGGGATCGTCGCCCCCAAGCGCCGCCCCACCGACGTGGCCGCCCTGGCGACCCGGATCGCCGACGACTGGGCCCTGCTCAACGGCCGCCGGCCCCAGGTCGTGGCCGAGCCCGTCACCGTCTCCCTCGACCCGGCCAAGGTCGAGCGGATCATCGAGAACCTGCTGGCCAACGCGGCCAGGCACACCCCGGCGGACACCCCGGTGTGGGTGCGGGTGGAGCACCCACCCGGCGGCGACGGGGTCCTGCTGGCGGTCGAGGACGCCGGCGCCGGCGTCCCGGCCGAGCTGCGCGACAGCGTGTTCGAGCCGTTCCGCCAGGGGCCGGGCACCCCGGCCCACGCCCCCGGGGTCGGCATCGGGCTGACCCTGGTCGCCCGGTTCGCCGAGCTCCACGGGGGGCGGGCCTGGGTGGAGGAGCGGCCGGGGGGCGGCTCGTCGTTCCGGGTCCTGCTCCCGGACGCGCCCCAGGAAGGCTGACCTCCACCGTTATACTGCTGAGCGGCCCCACGCATCGCCACGGGAGGGCATGGTGGAGCGAGCGCTCGTCCTCAACGCGTCGTACCAGCCGATCTGCGTCGTGCCGGTGCGGCGGGCGGTGGTGCTGGTGCTCAAGGAGAAGGCCGACGTGCTCGTGCCCGGCAGCGGCCTGGTCCGCGGGGCCACCCTGGAGGTCCAGGCCCCCAGCGTCATCCGGCTCCGGTACTTTGTGAAGGTGCCGTTCCGAGCCCGGGCCGGCCTCTCCCGTCGAGCGGTGTTCGTGCGCGATGACCACACCTGCCAGTACTGCGGCGAGCGAGCCGAGAACGTCGACCACGTGGTGCCCCGCTCCCGTGGCGGCCTCCACGTCTGGGAGAACGTGGTCGCCGCCTGCCGGCGCTGCAACAGCCAGAAGGAGGACCGCCTCCTCCATGAGGCAGGCCTCCGCCTGCGGCGCGAGCCCCGGGCGCCCAAGGAGACGCTTTGGATCGTGATCGCCGTCGGCCGCATCGAACCTGGTTGGGCGCCGTTCCTCGGCCTGGAGGCCGACGCCGTCCCCGCCTGACCGTCCCGCCCTCGACCCGGGCGTCCCTCGCCGCCTTCGCCAGGCGCATCGCCCCATGGGCGCTGCCCCTGCTCGCCGGGGCGCTTGGCGCGCTGCTGGCCGTCACCTTTCTGGCCCGGCAGGAGGTCACCGTCGGGCCGGCCCGGGTGCGGCTGGAGGCCGGCCCGGCCGTGACCGGGTCGAGCCGGCTGGCCGCGCCGCCGTTCGGGTCGGTCTCGGCCCGGACCCACCAGGGACCGCTCGCCCTGCGGGCCACCATCGACGACATCGACGTCCAGGGGCTGGGGCGGGTGCTGGAGGGCAGCCCGGGTCCCCCCGGGCCCGGCGGGCCCCGCTTCGCCGAGCTGGAGGCGACCCTCGGCCCCCTGGAGGACGAGGCCCGGCGGGCCGCCACCGTGTTCGTGGTCCGGATCGCCGTGCTCGGGCTGGCCGGCGGGCTGGCCGGGGTGCTGCTGTTCCGCCGCCGGACCGGCCGGCGGCTGCTGCGCTGCGGCCTCGGCGGCCTCCTGGCCACCGTCGTGCTGCTGGGGCCGGCCCTGGCCACCTACGACCTGACCGCCTTCCGCGAGCCCCGCTACGACGGCGCCCTGGAGTACGCCCCGGCCCTGATCGGCGACGTCCGCACCGGCCTTGACCGGCTGCGCACCCTGCGCGAGGAGATGGTCCGCGTCGGCCGCAACCTGGACCGGGCCTACGCCGCCCTGGCCAACCCGGTCGGTGAGCTCGACGGCAACGGCACCGTCCGGGTCCTGCACGTCTCCGACCTGCACCTCAACCCGGCCGGGTTCGACCTGGCCGAGCGGCTGGCCACCCAGTTCGACGTGGCCGCGGTGGTCGACACCGGCGACATGGGCACCTGGGGGCTGCCGACGGAGCCGGCGGTGGCCACCAACATCGGCCGCTTCCGGGTGCCGTACCTGTTCGTCAAGGGCAACCACGACGACGCCGACATGGTCGAGGCCGTGGCCGCCAACGACAACGCCCGGGTGCTGGACGGCGGCGGCGCCGAGGTCGCCGGGATCCGCTTCTTCGGGGTCGCCGACCCGACCTTCACCCCGGGCAAGGGCCACCGGGTGGAGGAGTTCGAGGAGTTCAAGGTGGAGCGGAGCGTCGGCGTGGCCGACGCCATCGAACGCCAGGCCCTGCGCCCCGACGTCCTCCTGGTCCACGACGGCCGCCTGGCCGCCTACGCCCGCGGGCACGTCGCCACCGTCCTCGAGGGCCACCTCCACCGCTTCGGCACCGAGGTCGTCAACGGCACCCGCACCCTGATGACCGGGACCACCGGGGCCGGCGGCCCCGACAACTTCCGGGCCCCCGACCCGCCCCCGGCCGACGCCCAGGTCGTCTACTTCGACCCCGAGACCCGCCGGCCGGTGGCCGTCGACCGCATCACCGTCCGCCTCCCCGGCTCCTCCTTCTCGGTCGAGCGCCTGCTCCTCCCCGAGGGCGCGACCGCCTTCACCCCCGACCCGCTGGAGGTCCCCCCGGACCTCGCCCCGGCTCCCGGCGCCCAGGGCGGCTGACCCTCTCTCCCTCGCTCCAGTGGAGGGAAGTGGAGGATTGGCGGTCGTTCCGGTCTGGCCCTGATTTCGGCCGCTGATTCCCATTTTCCCAGCTCAATTGGCCTCTCTCTGTGGCCGCAGATGGATTGACGGTAGGGGTGGGGTGGAGTAAAGTGGCGGCAAGTGGAGGGAACGGGGGAGGGGAGCGGCGCTGTTCATCGGCACCTACGACCACTCCCTGGATCCAAAGGGCCGGGTGATCCTTCCGCGCAAATTCCGGGACGAGCTGGGGCAGGACATGGTGATCACCAAGGGCGTCGGCAAGGAGCGGTGCCTGTACGTGTTCCCCCAGGCCGAGTTCGAGGCCTTCGCGGCCAAGCTCGACAGCCAGCCTCTGACCGCCCGCCCGACCCGGGACTTCCAGCGGATGTTCATCGCCGGGGCCAGCTCCGAGACCGCCGACTCCCAGGGCCGGGTGGTGATCCCGCAGGCCCTGCGCGAGTACGCCGGCCTCACCAAGGACGTGGTCCTGCTCGGCCAGATCCGCCGGGTCGAGATCTGGGACAAGGCGGAGTGGGAGCGCTACCGGACCGTGGCCGAGGCCGCCTACGCCGACGAGACCAACGCCGCCCACCTGGCCGAGCTGGGGATCTGATGGTGTTGACCGCCGCCCGTCACGTCCCGGTCATGGCCGACCGGGTCACCGCCCTGCTCCGGCCCCGGCCCGGCGGGACCTACCTCGACGCCACCCTCGGCCTCGGCGGCCACGCCGAACGCCTGCTGGAGGCCAGCTCCCCCGACGGCCGGGTCGTCGGCCTCGACCGCGACCCGGCCGCCCTCGCCCTGGCCCGCGAGCGGCTCGCCTGGGCCGGGGACCGCCTGGTGGCCGTGCCCGCCTCCTTCGAGGACCTGGGCGCGGTGGCCGGGCGCCTGGGCCTGGGGGCGGTCGACGGGGTCCTCTACGACCTCGGGGTGTCGTCGCTCCAGCTCGACCAGGCCGACCGCGGCTTCAGCTACCGGGCCGACGCCCCCCTCGACATGCGCATGGACCCGACCACCGGGATCACCGCGGCCCAGGTGCTGGCCACCTACCCGCGGGCCGAGCTCGCCCGCATCCTGCGCGAGTACGGCGAGGAGCGCTTCGCGGGCCGCATCGCCCGCGCCCTGGACGAGGCGCGCCGCCGCGCCCCCATCGCCACCACCGGCCAGCTGGCCGAGCTGGTCAAGGCGGCCGTGCCCGCGGCCGCCCGGCGGACCGGTCCCCACCCGGCCCGCCGGGCCTTCCAGGCCCTGCGCATCGAGGTCAACCGGGAGCTGGACGCGCTCCGGGCCTCCCTGCCGCAGGCGATCGACCTGCTCGCCCCCGGCGGGCGGCTGGTCGTGCTGAGCTACCACTCCCTCGAGGACCGCATCGTCAAGCAGGCCCTGGCCGACGCCGCCGGCCGTCTCCCCGAGACGCCCCACCGGCTCCCGGTGGACCCGCCGGCCACCGCGGCGGCGACCGTCGCCGTCCTGACCCGCCGGCCCGAGCGGCCGGCCCCGGCCGAGGTGGCGGCCAACCCGCGGGCCGAGAGCGCCAAGCTGCGCGCGGCCGAGAAGCTCCAGCAGGACACCCAGGCCCGAGGGGGCCATTCATGAGCCCGGCCACCGGTCACGCCAGGGCCCCGCGCCAGGCGCCACGCCCCCAGTTCCAGCTGCCACGGCTGCGGGCCGTGGCCCCGATCAGCCGGGTCCCGCGCCTGCCGTTCCTGCTCCTCACCGTGGCCGCCATCGTGGCCGGGGTGTTCGGGCTGGTCGCCCTCAACGTCAGCGTCAACCAGCAGTCCTTCCGGATCAGCGAGCTGCAGCAGCACAACCGCCTGGCCGAGGCCCGCTGGATCGCCCTCCAGGCCGACGTGGACCGGCTCCGGGCGCCCGCCCGCATCGCCAAGGCGGCCAGGTCGGCCCGGCTGGTCCCCGCCGGCCGGCCCCGGGTCGTGGCCTGGCCCGGCTCGCGCGGCAAGCAAGATGTGGCCCCCCCGGGGGCGGCGACTTCCCCCGCCGCCCCCGGGGCCGGCCTCGCCCAAGGGGACGACCCGTTCCCGCTCAAGCGCTACCTGGCCGAGCCCTAGGCCGCCGGTCCAATCAAGGGGGGAAGAGTGCCGCAGGCAAAGGGGAGCGGCAGGAAGCGGCCGCCCGCGCGACGTCCGCCGCCCCGGCGCCGGCCACCGCTCAAGCGGCGCCGGCGCCGGGTCAGTGGCCGGCGGCGGCTGCTGGCCCTGCTGATCCTGAGCATCCTCGCCTTCGGCGCCATCTCCGGGCGGCTGATCGTCCTCCAGGTGTTCGACGCCGGCTCCCTCGATCAGGCGGCGGCCCGCCAGCGCCTCACCGTCATCGAGCTGCCGGCCATGCGCGGCCGCATCTTCGACCGCAACCTCAGCGACCTGGCCATCTCGATCCCGGCCCGGTCGGTCTGGGCCGACCCCCGCCTGGTCAGGAACAGGCGGCACACCGCGGCCAAGCTGGCCGGCGTCCTCGGCATGTCGAAGAAGCGGCTGGCCCAGCGGCTGGCCTCCAAGGGCCGCTTCGTCTACCTGGTCCGGCGCATCCCCAAGTCCCGGGGCGACATGGTCCAGCGGCTCAACCTGCCCGGCGTCTTCGTGGAAGGGGCCGTCGCCCGCCGCTACCCCTCGGGCACCGTGGCCGCCCAGGTCCTCGGCTTCGTCGACGTCGAGGGCCACGGCCAGGCCGGCATCGAGCAGCACTACGACGGGCTGCTGCGCGGCCAGCCGGGCAAGGTCCAGCTGGAACGCGACCCCCAGGGCCGCGCCATCCCCCAGGGCCGCCGCTCCCTTGAGCCGGCCGAGCCCGGCACCGACCTGGTCCTCACCATCGACCAGCACCTCCAGTACGTCACCGAGCAGGCCCTGTACCGGGCCGTGCGCCAGCACAAGGCCAAGGCCGGCTCGGTGGTGGTGATGAGCCCGCGCACCGGCGAGGTGCTGGCCATGGCCAACATGCCCACCTTCGACCCCAACCGGATCGCCGCCAGCAGGGCCGAGTCGCGCAAGAACCGGGCCATCGCGGACATGTTCGAGCCCGGCTCGACCAACAAGACGATCACCGCCGCGGCCGCCCTCCAGCACGGCATCGTCACCCCCAAGACCGAGACGATCGTCCCCGACAACCTCCCCCTCTGCCCGGAGAAGACCTTCCGCGACTCCCACTCCCACGCCCCGGAGCTGATGACCTTCGCCGACATCGTGGCCAAGTCCTCCAACGTGGGCACGATCATGGCCGCCAGGGACCTGGGCCGGGACCGGCTCTACCAGACCCAGGTCGACTTCGGCTACGGCCGCCGCAGCGGGGTCGACCTGCCCGGGGAGTCGCCGGGGATCCTGCGTCCGGCCAAGGACTGGTACTGCACCGACCTCGGCACCAACGCCATCGGCCAGGGCGTGGCCGTGACCGTCCTCCAGATGGCCAGCGTGTACGCGACCGTGGCCAACGACGGCGTGCTGCGGGCCCCGACCCTGCTGCGGGGCACCGTCGACGCCCGCGGCACGGTGGCCAAGGCCGAGCGCCGGCCGGGCCGCCGGGTGCTGTCGACCAAGACGGCCAGGAGCATGTCGCGGATCCTCGAGGGCGTGGTCAAGGAAGGCGGCACCGGCACCCAGGCCGCCATGGAGGAGTGGCGGGTGGCCGGCAAGACCGGGACCGCCCGCAAGCCCGACACCGTGCGCGGCGGCTACCGGCCGGGCGCGTACGTCGGCAGCTTCATCGGCTTCGCCCCGGCCGAGAAGCCGGCCGTGGTGGTGGCGGTGGTGATCGACGAGCCGACCCGCGGCTACTACGGCGGGTCGGTTGCGGCGCCGGTGTTCCGGGAGGTGACCGGCACCGCGCTGCGGCGCCTCGGGGTGGTCCCGACCTTACCGGCCAAGGCGGTGCGCTGATGCTAGGCTTTCGCGGGCTGTCACCCATGCCAGGGAATGGCGGTCGCTAGCGGGCGCCGGCGTACCCGCCGCCGGCGGTCCGAGCCGACGACGCGGGCCTCGAAGGTCATGACCTTGACGTCCCGGCGCGTCCCGCTCGCCCGCCTCGCCCCGGCCGTCCAGGGCGAGGTCCGCGGCGACGCCCAGACCCCGGTCACCGACGTCGTCCTCGACACCCGCAAGGTGGTCCCCGGCGCCCTCTTCTGCTGTGTGCCCGGGGCCAGGGTCGACGGCCACGACCTGGCCGGCAAGGCCCTGGACGCGGGCGCGGCCGCCCTGTGCGTGCAGCGGCCCCTCGACCTGGACGCCCCCCAGCTGCTGGTCGGCGGGGTCCGGGAGGCGCTGGCGCCGCTGGCGGCGGCGTTCTTCGACCACCCCTCGCGCCGGCTCGACCTGGTCGGGGTGACCGGCACCAACGGCAAGACCACGACCACCTTCATGCTGGAGGCCATCTTCCGGGCGGCCGGCCGGGTCCCTGGGGTCCTCGGCACCGTCGAGGTCCGGGTCGGCGACGAGCGCCGCCCGGCCGTCCACACCACCCCCGAGGCCCCCGACCTCCAACGGCTGCTGGCCGAGATGGCCGACGCCGGCGTGCAGGCGGCGGCCATGGAGGTGTCCAGCCACGGCCTGGCCCTGCGCCGGGTCGACGGCACCCGCTTCAAGGCGGCCATCTTCACCAACCTCACCCAGGACCACCTCGACTTCCACGCCGACCTGGACGACTACTACCTGGCCAAGCGGCGGCTGTTCACCGCCCCGTTCACCCCCCTGGGGGTGGTCAACGTCGACGACCCCCACGGGCGGCTGCTCGCCGGCACGGCCGAGGTGGCCGTCGTCACCACCGGCACGGCCGACGACGCCGACTGGCGGGCCACCGAGGTGGCGGCCACCCTGGAGGGGACCAGCTTCCAGGTCCGCGCGCCGGCCGGGTCCCGGCCGGTCCGGCTGCGCCTGGCCGGCCAGTTCAACGTGGCCAACGCCCTCGGCGCCCTGGCCGCGGCCGACGCCGTCGGGGTCGACCTGGACACCGCCGTCGCCGGGCTGGAGGCCCTGGCCGGGGTGCCGGGCCGCTTCGAGCGGGTCGACGCCGGCCAGCCCTTCACCGTCCTGGTCGACTACGCCCACACCCCCGACTCCCTCGACAACCTGCTCCGGGCGGCCCGGGCGGTCACCGGCGGGCGGGTGATCGTGGTCTTCGGCTGCGGCGGCGACCGCGACCGGGCCAAGCGGCCGCTGATGGGCGAGATCGCCGGGCGGCTGGCCGACGTGGCCGTGGTCACCTCCGACAACCCCCGCTCCGAGCGCCCGGAGGCGATCGTCGAGCAGGTCGCCGAGGGGGTGGCCCGCGCGGCCGGTCCGGACGGGTTCCTGGTCGAGGTCGACCGCCGGGCCGCCATCCGGGCCGCCCTGGCCATGGCCGGGCCGGGCGACGCCGTCCTGCTCGCCGGCAAGGGCCACGAGCAGGGCCAGGAGTTCGCCGGCGGCGGCAAGGTCCCCTTCGACGACCGCGTCGTGGCCACCGAGGAGCTGCGGGCGCTGCTGGGGGGTCCGGGGGGCTCATGGAGCGAAGCGGTAGCCCCCCGGGAATCGGGGGCGGCACGTTGATCCCGGTCACGCTCAAGGAGATCGCGGAGGTGACCGGGGGGCGGCTGGCCGGCGCCGACCCGGACGCCGTCGTCACCGGGGTCCAGGTCGACTCCCGCAAGGTCCAGCCGGGGGAGCTGTTCGTGGCCCTGCCCGGGAGCCGCACCGACGGCAGCCTGTTCGCGGCCGCCGCCGCCGAGGCCGGCGCGGCCGCGACCCTGGCCCAGGAGGGCACCGTCCTCGCCGGCCCCCGGGTCGAGGTCGCCGACCCCCTGGCCGCCCTCGGCGCCCTGGGCACGGCCGTGCGGGACCGGTCGGCGGCCACGGTGGTGGCGGTCACCGGCTCCAACGGCAAGACCACCACCAAGGACCTGCTCGCCGCCGCCCTGGCCACCCGCCTGCGCACGGTCGCCAACCAGGCCTCGTTCAACAACGAGGTCGGCCTGCCCCTGACCCTCACCCGGATCGAGCCCGGCACCCAGGCGGTGGTGGTCGAGATGGGCGCCCGCGGCCCCGGCCACATCGCCGCCCTGGCCCGCCTGGCCCGGCCCGGGGTCGGCGTGGTCCTCAACGTCGGCGAGTCCCACCTGGGCATGTTCGGCTCCCGGGAGGCGATCGCCAAGGCCAAGGGCGAGCTCGTCGAGGCCCTGCCGCCCGACGGCACGGCCGTGCTCAACGCCGACGACCCCCAGGTGGCGGCCATGGCCGGCCGCACCGTGGCCCGGGTGGTCAGCTTCGGCCAGGCCGCCGGCGAGGTGCGGGCCGCCGGGGTCGAGCTGGACGGCGACGGCCGGGCCCGGTTCCTGCTCCACACCCCGGCCGGGACCGCCCCGGTCGTCCTGCCCGCCCCCGGCGAGCACCTGGTCGGCTGCGCCCTGGCCGCGGCCGCGGCCGCCCACGTCCTCGGGGTGGGGCCGGACGACGCCGCCGCCGGCCTGGCCGCGGCCCGCCTGTCGCCCATGCGGATGCAGGTCCACCGCCGGCCCGACGGGCTGACCGTGGTCAACGACGCCTACAACGCCAACCCGTCGTCGATGGCGGCGGCCCTCAAGACCCTGGCCGCCCTCGGCCGCCAGGGCGGGCGCACGGTGGCCGTGCTCGGCGAGATGGCCGAGCTGGGCCCGGACGCGGCCGCCGAGCACGACCGCATCGGCCGCCTGGCCACCCGCCTGGGCATCGACCGGCTGGTCGGGGTGGGGGAGCCGGGCCGGGTGATGGCCGCCGCCGCCCGCATGGAGGGCATGTGGCCCGAGGAGGCCGAGGCGGTCCCCGACGCCGACGCCGCCGTGGCCCTGCTCACCCCCGCCCTCGGCCCCGACGACGTGGTCCTGGTCAAGGCCAGCCGGGTCGTCGCCCTCGACCGGGTCGCCGACGCCCTGCTTCGTCCCCGGCCGGAAGGGGTCTGACCGTTGGTCGGGATCCTGATCGCGGCCGCCGTCGCCCTCGCCCTGGGCCTGGTCGGCACGCCGCTGGCCATCCGGACCTTCCGGCGGCGCGGGCTCGGCCAGCTCATCCAGGCCGACCTGCCCGACGCCCACCAGACCAAGCGCGGCACCCCGACGATGGGCGGGGCGGTGATCATCCTCGGCGCCGTCGCCGGCTACCTGGTCGTCCACCTGTTCAGCGGCGGCCGGGTCCCGTTCACCCCGGCCGGGGCGCTGGTCGTCATCACCATGGTCCTGCTCGGCATCGTCGGCTTCGTCGACGACTACCTCAAGATCCGCAACCAGCGCAGCCTCGGCCTGACCAAGACGGCCAAGTTCGCCGGCCAGGCCCTGGCCGCGATCGTGCTCGGGGTCGGCGCCTGGTACTGGGCCGACGCCTTCCGCGGCATCTCCTTCATCCGCCCCCTCGGCGGCACCGAGCTCCACCTCATCCTGTTCCTGGTCTGGGTGTTCCTGCTCGTCTCGGCGACCTCCAACGGGGTCAACCTGACCGACGGCATGGACGGGCTCGCCTCCGGCTCCACCGTGCTGGTGGTGGCCGCCTACGTGGTCATCGGGTTCTGGCAGTTCCGCCACCTGTGCGGGAGCCCGCCCGACACCGCCGGCTGCTACCGGTTCCCGGCCGGCGAGTCGCCCCAGGACCTGGCCATCGTGGCCGCGGCCATGATGGGCTCGACGGCCGGGTTCCTGTGGTGGAACGCCCCCCCGGCCCGCATCTTCATGGGCGACACCGGCTCGCTGGCCCTCGGCGGCACCCTGGCCGCCCTGGCCCTGTTCACCAACACCCAGCTGCTGCTGGCCGTCCTCGGCGGGCTGTACGTGGTCGAGACCCTGTCGGTGATCCTCCAGGTGGCCTCGTTCCGGCTGTTCCAGCGGCGGGTGTTCAAGATGGCCCCCATCCACCTCCACTTCGAGCTCTCGGAATGGCCGGAGTTCACCGTGATCGTGCGCTTCTGGATCCTGGCCGGCCTGGCCGTCGCCTTCGGGCTCGGGCTGTTCTACGCCGAGTTCCTGGCCGCCGGAGGCACCGGTGGATAGGCACGGGTCCCCAGACACCTGGCCGGCGCGCTGCCCGCCGGGGTGGTTGGCCGGGCTGCCGGTGCTGGTCGCCGGGCTGGGGCGCTCCGGGCGGGCCGCCGCCCGCCACCTGGCCGAGGCCGGCGCGGACGTGGTCGCCTGCGACGACGCCCCCGACCTGGACACCGGCGAGCTGGCCGCCTTCGGGGTCAAGGCCCACCTCGGCCCGGCCGGCCCCGAGCTGCTGGACGGGCGTGCCCTGCTGGTCGTCGCCCCCGGCCTGCCCGAGCGCCACCCGCTCATCCAGGGCGCCCTGGCCGGCGGGATCCCCGTCTGGAGCGAGGTGGAGCTGGCCGCCCGGGTCGCGACCATGCCGCTGGTCGGGGTGACCGGCACCAACGGCAAGACCACCACCACCGAGCTGGCCGCGGCCATGCTGACCGCCTCCGGCGGCCACGCCGTGGCCGCCGGCAACGTCGGGCTGCCCCTGATCGACGCCGTGCTCGACCGCCACCCGCCCGACGCGGTGGTGGTCGAGCTGTCCAGCTTCCAGCTCCGCTTCACCTGGACCCTCCACCTCCGGGCCGGGGCCTGGCTCAACTTCGCCCCCGACCACCTCGACTGGCATCCCGACCTGGCCGCCTACGCCGAGGCCAAGGCCAGGGTCTGGGCCAACCAGGGCCCCGGCGACTGGTCCCTGTACGGCGCCGACGACCCGGTGGTGACCGCCCACGCCGCCGACGCCGGAGGGACCCCGGTGCCGTTCACCGGCGGCCGGCCCGCCCCTGGTGGGCTCGGCATGGAGGCCGGGGTCGCCCTGTCGCGGGTCCCCGGCCACGAGGGCGGGCTCTGGCGGGCGGCCGCCCTGCGCCTCCCGGGACGCCACAACCTGGCCAACGCCATCGCCGCCTCCGGGGTCGCCATGGCCCTGGGCGCCCACCCGGCCGGGATGGCCAGGGCGGTGGCCGCCTTCCGGGCCGGGGCCCACCGGCTGGCCACGGTGGGGGAGGTCCGGGGGGTGGCGTTCGTGAACGACTCCAAGGCGACCAACCCGCACGCCGCCGCCCGCGCCCTGGCCGCCTTCCCGCGGGTCGTCTGGATCGCCGGGGGCCGCAACAAGGGCCTGTCGTTCGACGAGCTGGTCGCCGGGGCCAGCGGCCGGATGGTCGGGGTGGTGCTGGTCGGGGAGGCGGCCGAGGAGCTGGCCGACGCCCTCGGCCGGGCCGGCTACCCGGGGCCGGTGGTGCGGGCCGCCTCGGTCGGCGAGGCCGTCACCGTCGGCTTCGGCCTGGCCGACCCCGGCGACACCGTGCTGCTCGCCCCGGCCTGCGCCAGCCAGGACCAGTTCGCCGACTACGCCGAGCGGGGCGCGGCCTTCGAGGCCGCCGTCGGCCGGCTGGCCGAGCGGCACCGGGAAGGCGGGGGGTCCGGGGGCCTCAAGCCTCGGCCCCCGGAGAGCGGCGAGCATCGAGGTGGCCATGGCGGCCGGTGACGCCGCGCGGGCCCGGCGGGTGGCCAGGCCGCTGCTGGGCGCCGGCTCCACCTACTGGCTGCTGCTCGCCGTGGCCTGCGCCCTGCTGGTCATCGGGCTGGTCATGGTGCTGTCCGCCTCCTCGGTGTTCGCCCTGGCCCGCCAGGGCGACTCCTACGCCTACTTCAAGCGCCAGCTGCTGTGGGTGGCCGGCGGGGCGGTGGCCATGCTGGTGGTCAGCCGCATCGACTACCGGCACTGGCGCCGGCTGGGCACGCCCCTGCTGGCCGTGGCCACCGCCGGCCTGGTCTACGTGCTCATCCACCCGGGCGCGGTGTCGGCCTACGGGTCGACCCGCTGGATCTCGATGCCGGGCGGGTTCACCGTCCAGCCGGCCGAGTTCGCCAAGCTCGCCCTGCTGCTGTTCTCGGCCGACGTGCTCACCCGCAAGGCCCGCCTGCTCGGCGACGTCCGCCACCTGCTGGTGCCGGTCCTGCCCCTGACCTTGCTGCTGGCCACCCTGGTGATGCTGGAGCCGGACCTCGGCACCACCCTGCTGCTGTGCGCCATCGCCTTCGGGATGCTGTTCGTGGCCGGGGCGCCGCTGCTGCTCCTGGGCGGGATCGGCGCCCTCGGCCTGACCGCCGGCATGGGCCTGATCATGAGCGCCGACTACCGCCGCAGCCGGTTCCTGTCGTTCATGGACCCGGCCGCCGACCCCCAGAACGGCGGCTACCAGTTCATCCAGGGGCGGCTGGCCCTCGGCTCGGGGGGGCTGCTCGGGGTCGGGCTGGGGGCGGGCCGCCAGAAGTGGTCGTACGTGCCCAACGCCCACACCGACTTCATCTTCGCCATCATCGGCGAGGAGCTGGGGCTGCTCGGCACCCTGTCGATCCTGCTGCTGTTCGTCGCCTTCGCCTACGCCGGGGTGCGGGTCGCCCAGCGCGCCCCCGACCCCTTCGGCCGCTACCTGGCCGGCGGGGTCACCGTCTGGATCGTGGTCCAGGCCCTGGTCAACATCGGCGCCGTGGTCGGGGTGCTGCCGATCACCGGGGTGCCGCTGCCGCTGGTCTCCTTCGGCGGCTCCAGCATGCTGGTGCTGCTGGCCGCCACCGGCATGCTGCTGAACGTGGCCCGGCACGAGGTCTGGTCGGTGCGGACCTCGGTGATCGCGACCACGACGAAGACGGCGGCCGAGCGCCGGGGCCGCCGCACCGCCGGCCGGGCCCCGCCCCGCCCGGCCGCCAGGGGCCGCCCGGCCTCGGTGCGGACCACCACCCGGGGCGGCCCCCACCGCCAGACCCCGGCCCAGAAGGCCAAGGCCGACGCCGAGCGGGCGGCCAGGCGAACCCCGAGAAGGGAGCCAAGATGACCGTCCCGGGAGCGGGTGGGCTGCCGGCCCCCGAGGACCGGCCCGGCCTCTCCCTGCTGGTCGCGGCCGGCGGCTCCGGGGGCCACGTGTTCCCCGGGCTGGCCCTGGCCCGCACCATCGTCCGCCACGCCCCGGAGGCGACCGTCCGGTTCGCCGGCACGTCCAGGGGGCTCGAGACCCGGGCCGTGCCCGAGGCCGGCTTCGCCCTCGACCTGCTGCCGATCCTGCCCCTGTCGCGCCGGCTGGCCAAGGAGACCCTGCTGGCCCCGTTCGCCGCCGTCAACGGCACCTTCGCCGCCCGCCGGCTGCTCCGCGAGCACCACTTCGACGTGGTCTGCGGCATGGGCGGCTACGTCACCCTCCCGGTGGCGGTGGCGGCCAGGCTCGAGGGCGTGCCGGTCGTGCTCCACGAGCAGAACGCCGTGCCCGGGGTCGCCAACCGCCTGGCCGCCAAGGTGGCCAGCCGGATCGCGGTCGGGGTGGCTGCGGCCGCCGAGGCCTTCCCGCCCGAGCGGACCACGGTGGTCGGCAACCCGGTCCGGCCCGAGCTGGCCCGCCTCGACCGGGCGGCCCTGCACGACGAGGCGGTGGCCGCCTTCGGCCTCGACCCCGGCCGGCGCACCCTGTTCGTGTTCGGCGGCAGCCAGGGGGCGCGCCACATCAACCAGGCGGTGATCGCGGCCACCGCCCACTGGCCCGACCCCGGCGCCGTCCAGGTCCTGCACGCCTGCGGGCGGCGGGACGAGGCCGACGTCCGGGCCGCCTGGGCCGCGGCCGACCCCGACGGCCGGGGGCTGCTGGTCAAGATCGTCCCGTTCGTCGACCGCATGGACCTGGCCTACGCCGCCGCCGACCTGGCCATGACCAGGGCCGGCGCCATCACCGTGGCCGAGCTGACGGCCGCCGGGATGCCGGCCGTGATGGTCCCGCTGCCCCACGCCACCGCCGACCACCAGGCGGCCAACGCCCGGGCGGTCGCCGCCGGCGGCGGGGCCGTGGTGGTCGACGACGCCGCCCTTGACGGCCCGGCGGTGGTCGCCGCCGCCGCGCCGC
>DASUPQ010000327.1 GCA_036280995.1 Actinomycetota bacterium
GCATGATCGCCGGGAGCTGTGCCTGCTCTACATCCAGCCACCATCATCGTCGGCAACCTGGTTGAGGACCCCGAGCTCCGCTTCACCCAAAACGGCATCGCCGTGACCAACCTGCGCGTGGCCGTTACCCAAAGGGTCCAGCAGGACGGCCAGTGGCGCGACGGCGACACCAGCTTCTTCAAGGTGAATGTGTGGCGCGGCCAGGCCGAGAATCTCGCCGAGTCCCTGGGCAAGGGGGACCGGGTCATGGTCACCGGCCGGCTCCGCCAGCGCAGCTGGGAGACCCCCGAGGGCGACAAGCGGTCGGTCACCGAGCTGGAAGCCGACGAGGTCGGCGCCTCGCTGAAGTGGGCCACGGCCAAGGTCGAGCGGACCAGCCAGCGCGGCAACGGCGGCCGTACCCAAGGCCGGGAGCGGCAGGCCGAACGCGGCGGCGACTTCAACGATGCTCCGCCGTTCTAAAGATCCCCAACCCCGCGGCGCCCCCGTCCAACGGGGGCGCCGCGCTATCAATGGCAGTGAGCCTGGCGACGCCGCTGCACTGTGGCAGCGCAAATGAGCTTGTCCTGGCCGGCGCCGCCGACCGGATCGAGCTGGCCGCACGCACCGACGGGTCGGCCTCGAACGAGACGGCCCGCAGGACGGGGGCAAGGGGGTAGTGGCCATGCCACAGCCGCCCCGTCGGGCCGAGCTGGAGGCGGCCGCGGTACTGCTTGGAGTCGACTACGAACACCCCACCGGGACCGATCACCAAATGATCAATGTTGGCTGCCGAGCCCGGGACGGCCAGGTCGTGCAGGACCGCCCAGCCGTGCCGCTCCAGCAGCTTGAGCAGTGCGGCGGGGCGTCGCACCCCTGCCGCCCCGCGCCGCCAGGCGATGGCGTCGGGGCTGGGCCGGAACCGCAATGCCCAGCCGGCAACTATGGCCGCCAGCCCGCCCAGGAGCAAGCCCATCCTGGGCTGGATGAGCATGCCGAGCAGCCCGCCGGCAGTGCCGATGCCAAGGCTGGCGGCCGCCCGCCAGGGCAGGGTCCGAGTCCACGCTGCCCACTCCGTCGCCCGCAGCTGTCGCCACCGCGCCTGGGCGGAGCCGCCTGGGCGGCCTACGCTGGCCCGGACCCGCACCGCCACCACCGGCCGACCGGCGCTGGTGCCGGCCAATAGCTCCTCGGAGTCCTCATTCAGGTGGGCGAGGATGGCCTGGAGGTCGGCCTGGCTGAGTGCCGCACCGATCCGCTGGGCCGGTCCTCGTCCTCGAAGGGCCATGGTCGAGAGGTGGCCATCGGGGTGCTCCTTCCTGCTGGTGCTAGCCGGCAGCCCGCTCGGGACCTTGCCGGCCACGCTGCTGGCGCGCTCGCGGCTGGGTGGTGGACTCGCTGGTCGGCTGGATGTCGCGGGTACGGTCGGCGGCACGCTGCTTGACATGAACCCGCTCGATGGTCATATGGGCCCGTTGCCGGTCGGTTCGCTGGAAGGGTCTTGGGGGTCACGGCCAAGGGCCCGATCTGGGTCGGTGATCTGGTAGGTGTGCCGGTAGTGCTCGATCTGGGCGGCGGCTTGGCGCCAGGCCCGCCGATCCCGGGTCGACTCGGGCACCGGGCCGAGCGCTTCCAGCACATAGCCAGGGCAGTCGGCTTGGACCGCCACCCCAGTGGCGCGCCGCTGCCAGGCCAGCGTCCGCATCACCTGCCGATACTGCGGACCGAGGTGAGCGTTGGCCTCCAGCCAGCCGTCGCGGCGGTGCTGGTGCTGGCGCAGCTCCCGCTCCCGATCATGGACCCGGTCGGCCTGCTGGGTGGCCACCGCCAGCCCACCCAGCAGCTGGATCGGCTGGTCGCCTCTGCGTCGTAGCCAGCGAAGCATGCCCGGCGGCTGGCGGCCGCCGGCCTGCTGGTGGGCGGCCAGGGTTTCCTCGGCTTGCTGGCGGTGGGCGGTGGCCCGGGCCAGCTCCCGGCGGCGGTCGCGGGGGGCCTGGTCGAGCTGGCAGCGGAGCCGATCCCGTTCGGCCCGTAACTCCGCGGTGGACAGCCGCTGGAGATCGGGGCTGCTGGGGGCGTCGATGGCCAGGGTCTGGCCGCCGGCTCGGGATAGGGCCTGGGCCAGCTGCAGGTAGCCGTCGGGCTGCTCGCGATCCGGCAGGTCGAGCTCCCCAGCACCTTGGGGTTCGGGGCCGACGACGGCGTACAGGCGGGTGTCCTGGCGGGCCCGGGACAGCTGCACATACAGCCAGTTGACGTCCTCTGTGCCGGTGAGGCGGACCAGGGCCC
>DASUPQ010000328.1 GCA_036280995.1 Actinomycetota bacterium
GGCTCCAGCCGACCGTGGAGGCCCGCAGCAGCCTGCTGGCGGCGCTCGAGCGAAACCCCCGGGTCACGGCCTTCCTGCACGGGCACACCAGCTTCGTCGCTGCCATCGCGGTCACCCCGGACGGTCGCATGCTGGCCACCGGCAGCGCCGACAACACGGTGCGGCGGTGGGACCTGTCGACCGGCACGCCGATCGAACCGCCCCTCACCGGGCCGACACAGCCGGTCGGCACCGTCGCCTTCAGCCCCGACGGCGGCACCATCGCCGCCGGCGGCGTCGACGGCCTGGTGTGGCGCTGGGACGCGCGCAGCGGACAGCCGATCGGCGCCCCCCTGCCCGGCGGCGTCGACCGGGTGCGCACGGTCGCCTTCAGTCCCGACGGCCGCACGCTTGCCTGGGCAGGGGAGCACGGCAGGATCGTCCTGTGGGACGTCGGCGCCGGCCAGGTCGCGCGCACATTGGACGCCAACGGCAAGCGGCTCTACAGCTTCGTCTTCAGCCCCGACGGCCGCATCCTGGCCTCGGGCGGCGACGACAGGACGATCCTGCTCTGGGACCCCCGCACCGGCAGGCGGCTGGGCGCACCCCTCCGGGGCCACCGCGAGCCGATCCGAGCTGTCGCCTTCAGCCCCGACGGCCGAACCCTGGCATCGGGCGGCGAGGACCGCACGGTCATGCTGTGGGACGCCCGTACCCGCAAGCCGGTCGGGGACCCGCTGACCGGCCACCGGCAGCGGGTGTTCGGGCTCGCCTTCAGCCCCGACGGCCGCGTGCTCGCCTCCGCCGGTCGGGACCACGTGATCTTGCTCTGGGACCCGGGCACCGGCAGGCGGCTGGGCGCGCCCCTGACCGGCCACACCGAGTCGGTACGGGGAGTGGTGTTCGCCAAGGACGGCACCCTGGCCTCCGCCAGCAACGACCGCACGGTCGTCCTCTGGGACGTCGACCGGCGCCAGCGCCTCGGCCGGCGGATCGCCGGCGGCGCGGGCCCGCTCAACGCCGTCGCCGTCAGCCCCGACAACCGGCTGCTGGTCGCCGGCGCAGACGACTCGACGATCAGGCGTTGGGACTGGAGGACGCATACCCCGATCGCCCCTCCGCTCAGGGGCCACAGGTACGAGGTCACCAGCGTCGCGTTCAGCCCCGACGGGCAGACCATCGCATCCGGTGGCTGGGAGGGGCGGATCCTGCTGTGGGACGCGAGGACCGGGCGGCTCCGGGCGACGCTGCCCGGCCACGAGCCCCACGCCGTCCTCGCGGTCGCCTTCAGCCCCGACGGCAGGACCGTGGCCTCCGGCGGGGCCGACAAGACCGTCCGGCTGTGGGACGCGCGCAGCGGGCAGCCGCTCGGCGCGCCGCTGCGTGGCCACACCAACAGGGTGCTGAGCCTGGCCTTCGACCCCCACGACGGCGACAGGCTGGCGTCGGGCGGCTTGGACAGGACGATCTGGCTGTGGGACATCGGCGACCCGCAACGCCCCGGCGAGCAGCTGACTGATGCCACGAGCCCGGTGTACACCCTCGCCTTCGGCCCGCGCGACCGGCTGCGCGACCGGCTGCTGGCCGGGACCGCCGACGACGTGGTCGCGGTCTGGGACATCGCCAAGGGCCGTCACCAGTCCCTGCCAGCGACCCAGCTGGGCGGGCACACCGACGAGGTCCACGCCGTCGCCCTGAGCCCGGACGGCCAGACCCTCGCCTCGGGCGGCGCGGACGGCTCCGTCATCCTCTGGGACCTCCCGACCTCGCAGCAGCTCGGCGACCCGATCGCCGCCCACTCCGACGGCGTGCGGAGCCTCGCCTTCAGCGGTGATGGCCGCACCCTCGCCTCGGCCGGCGCCGACGGCGACGTGGTGGTCTGGGACGTCGACTTCAGGTCATGGCAGGCCCGCGCGTGCCGCATCGCCAACCGTGGCCTCTATCGGCGGGAGTGGGAGCTCGTCGGACTGCTGCCCCAGGACGACCCGGTCTGCGCCGAGCGATCGGCGGGAACGGGCGCGCGGGGATGAGCGGGTGGGACGACGGCCGCCGGCGCCGCCGGCTGGTCCTGGCCGCGCTGGTTCCGCTGCTGGTGGCCGGCTGCGGATCGCCACCACCTGCCTCCGAGGTCACGATGGTCAGCGGGATCGCCTACACCTCAGGGGCGGAGCTCGACGTCCATGCTCGGGCGGGTGTTGCCCGCCAGCCGGTGCTCGTGCTCCTCCACGGCTGCTGCGGCAGCAAGGACGATCTCACACCGCTCGCCGAGGCGATCGCCGCCCGGGGCGCCGTGGTCTTCAACGCCGACTGGACGGGTGTCGACCGCGGCGGGGGCTGGCCGCGCTCCTACCAGGAAGCAGCCTGCGCGGTCCGCTTCGCCCGCGCCTCGGCCGCGAGGTTCGGAGGCGATCCGGGGCGGATCGCCCTGCTCGGCTGGTCGGACGGCGCCCTGCTGGCTGCCGTGGTGGCCGTCGCCGGCGACGATCTCGGGGATGGCTGCCCGCAGCATCGGGTGTCCGCCCTCCCCGACGTCCTGATCGGCGTGGCCGGGTTCTACGGCTGGCCGGTCGCGCCCGGGCGGGTGGTGAACCCCCGGTACGTCAATGCCCGGACGATCCGGTTCTTCGGCGGCCCCCCGGCCGAGGTGCCGAGGGCCTGGGCCGCCGGCAACCCGTACACCCGGCTCGGCGGCAACCGCCGGCTCGAGGCACGGCTGGTGGCGGGTGACGCCGATGCTCTCCTTGCCGACGGCCGTCGCTTCCTGGCCGCCCTGCAGCGGGCTGGATACGGGGCGTCGCTCAGGGTGGTGGACGAAGGCAACCACCGGACCGTGGTCGCGCCCCGTACGCCTCCCGGCCGGCTGACGGTCGAGGAGGCGTTCGCGGCGGCGAGCGGCGCCACCCCAGCCTCGGGTACGTCGTCAAACGGCCAGCGCCGTTAGGAGGGTGGCGCCGGTTCTGTGAGAGCATGGACAACCTCCACCGAGTGACATGTGCCACCTCCATGAGGTGGCAGCACTGGCGCTGACCACCGGCTGC
>DASUPQ010000329.1 GCA_036280995.1 Actinomycetota bacterium
GTCCGCTCTGGGTCCGTACCTGACTGGTCACGTGGGGATCCAGGCGGACACGAGCGGTCACCACAAGTACAACGAAACCGCAGGTCACCGCATCTTCGCGCCAGAACCTCGACCGCTGGAGCATCGATGGAGAGGGTTCGAACCCCTCAGCCTCCGCCACGAAAGGAACCGGCGATGCGGACGCTGATCGTGCAGACCTTCGTGACCCTCGACGGGGTCATGCAGGCCCCGGGCGGGCCCGGAGAGGACGCCGACGGCGGCTTCGCTCACGGTGGCTGGTCGGTGAACTACTGGGACGACCAGATTGAGGTGGTCATGAGCGACCTCGACGAGTTCCTCGCCTCGACCATCGCCCGCCAGGTCGAAGCCGAAGAGGCGATCCACAACGGCGACCCCGGTCCGCGGCTGGCGATGTGGTCGACCAAGGACCCGGTGACCGTGCTCGGGGCGGTGCGCAGCGTCAGCGGATGGGACGGGGTGAGCCAGCTCTTCCGCTGGCTCGGGTCGGGGTTCTCCGACTGCTCCTCCTACCGCTTCGAGCTCCTGGCCGCGGGCGTCAGCGGGGACCTGGCCTACACCGTGGGCCACGAGCACACCTCGGTGTCGTGGGACGGCGTCCCGCTCGACCCGTACACCCTGCGCGTCACCCATGTCTACCGCCGCGAGGACGGCGAGTGGAAGATCGTCCACCGCCACGCCGACTCCATCCGGAACGATCAGCGCCCGCCGCTGCCGTTGGCGGAGCGGGGACCGGGCGGGTAGGCTCGTGGCGGACCGTGCTAGGTGGGGAGCTAGCGGTGCCCTGTACCCGCAATCCGCTCTAGCGGGGCTGAACTCCCGCCCGAGGGTCCGAGTCCGAAGAGAGCGCCGAGCACGGAGTGTTGACGGTCAGGTCCCGCGCAACGTCACCCTGTGAATCGCGTCAGGTCCGGGAGGAAGCAGCGCTAAGCGGGCACTGACGGGTGCCGCGGGCGTGCCGGGCCCGAGCCACCGGCTCGTGCAAGCGCTTCGGGCGCCGGATTCGACGGCGGGTGCACGGTCCACCCTCCGCCCCCGGAGGTCCGGGGGCTGGGGTAGCCTTGGCAGCCATGGCCTACGTCTCCCTCTACCGCAAGTACCGTCCCCAGACGTTCCACGACATCGTCGGCCAGGACCACGTCACGGGGACGCTGGTCAACGCCATCCAGACCGGCCAGGTCCACCACGCGATGCTGTTCTGCGGGACCAGGGGGACCGGCAAGACCTCCACGGCCAGGGTCCTGGCCAAGGCGCTCAACTGCGTCAAGGGCCCGACGCCCGAGCCGTGCAACGTCTGCGACGCCTGCGTGTCGATCACCGACGGCACCAACCTCGACGTCACCGAGATCGACGCGGCCAGCCACGGGTCGGTGGACGACGCCCGCGACCTGCGCGAGAAGGCCAGCTACGCCCCGGCCGCGGCCCGCTTCAAGGTCTACATCATCGACGAGGCCCACATGGTCACCACCCAGGGCTTCAACGCGATGCTGAAGGTGCTGGAGGAGCCGCCCGAGCACGTGCGGTTCGTGTTCTGCACCACCGAGCCGCACAAGGTCATCGAGGCCATCCGGTCGCGCTGCCAGCGCCACGACTTCCGCCGCATCCGCACCGCCGCCCTGGTCCAGGACTTCGCCAGGATCTGCGAGGCCGAGGGGGTCGAGATCGAGCAGGCCGCCCTCGAGCTGGTGGCCAGGGCGGCCGACGGCTCCCACCGCGACGGCCTGTCCCGGCTCGACCAGGTGCTGACCTTCGCCGGGCCCAAGGTGACCCTGGCCGACGTGGCCCAGGTGCTGGGCGCGCTGCCGGTCGAGCTCCGCTTCGACCTGGCCGAGGCGCTGGCCGCCCACCGGGTGGCCGACGTCCTGGCCTGCGTCGAGCGGGTGGTCGACGCCGGGCACGACCTGCACCAGTTCACCCGCGAGGCCCTCGAGCACCTGCGCGACCTGTACGTGCTGCGGGTCGCGCCCCAGTCGACCACCCTGGTCGACGTGACCGCCGAGACCAGGGAGCGGCTGGCCGCCCAGGCCGAGCGGTTCGGGCCGGGCGAGCTCGGCCGCATGGTCAACATCGTCGGCGACCTCTATCTGGACCTGCGCACCGCCACCGACCAGCGCCTGGTCGTCGAGATCGGCCTGGCCCGGGCGGCCGTGCCCGAGGCGTCCCTGGACGCCGAGGCCCTGCTGGCCCGGATCGAGCGCCTGGAGCGGCGGCTGTCGATCGCCGGCGAGGGCGCGGTCCCGGCCGCCCCCGCCCCGGCGGCGGCCGAGCCGGCGGCCCGGAAGGCCCCGTCGCCCTCTCCGGCGGTCCCGGCCCGGCCCTCGGCCTCCCGGGCCTCGACCCCGTCCTCGCCCTCGACCCCGGCCGCGGCCGCCCCGGCCAAGTCCCCGCCGGCCAAGGCCAGGCCCAAGGCCAGGGCGGGGGACCAGGTGGCCGAGCCGCCGCCCGAGGAGGCGGGCTGGGGGCCGGCGGAGGCGCCGGCCCGGGTGCCGGTCGACCTCGACCTGGTGCGGCGGTCGTGGCCGCTGGTGCTGGAACGGGTGCAGGCGGCCAGCCGGCTCACGGCCAGCTTCCTGGGCCACGGCCGGCCGGTCGCCCTGGAGGGCCGCCGCCTGGTCATCGAGCTGCCGAAGGACCGGCCCTTCGAGGCCGAGGCGCTGGCCGGCCGCAGCCGGCAGGTGGACGGCGTCCTGGAGGCGGTGCTGGGCGGCGGCCTGGAGATCCGGGTCGTGGTCGGCGAGCACGCCGGCCCCGAGGAGCCCGACCCACCGCCCGCTCCAGGCCCGGCGCCCGCGCCCGACCAGGTGGTGGAGTTCGAGGTCGACCCGGCCAACGACGAGGGTCGGGTGCTTGACGCCGATGCCGACGCCCGCGCGGTGGCAGACTGGGCCGCCAAGGAGCTCGGCGGCAAGGTCATCGAGGAGCGTCCGAACGACTCGTCCGCCAAGGGCGGCGCCCGGGGCGCGAGGAAGGGACGGTAGCAATGGGCATGCCCAGGGGCGGGTTCAACCCCAACCAGATGCTCAAGCAGCTGCAGAAGATGCAGCGCGAGATGGAGGACACCCAGGCCCAGCTGGCCGAGGAGGTCGTCGAGGGGACGGCCGGCGGCGGCGTGGTCACGGCCAGGGTCAAGGGCGACCAGACGGTGGAGTCGGTCTCGATCGACCCGGACGCGCTCGACCCCGACGACGTCGAGATGCTCGGCGACCTGGTCACCGCCGCCGTCAACGAGGGCCTGCGCAAGGCCAAGGACCTCGCCGCCGAGCGCCTCGGCGGCATCACCCAGGGCATGGGGCTGCCACCCGGCCTGGGGCTCTGAGCCCATGTACGAAGGCCCCGTCCAGGACCTGATCGACGAGCTCGGGCGGCTGCCGGGCATCGGTCCCAAGAGCGCCCAGCGGCTGGCCTTCCACATCCTCAAGGTCGAGCCGGCCGACGCCGAGCGCCTGGCCAGGGCCATCACCGAGGTCAAGGCGCGGGTCCACTTCTGCCGGGTCTGCTGGAACGTGGCCGAGGGCGACCTCTGCCGCATCTGCAAGGACCCGCGCCGCGACCCCGGCCTGGTCTGCGTCGTCGAGGAGCCCCGCGACCTGGTCGCGATCGAGCGCACCCAGGAGTTCCGCGGCCGCTACCACGTTCTCGGCGGGGCCATCAGCCCGATCGAGGGGGTCGGCCCCGACGACCTCCGCATCCGCGAGCTGCTGGGCCGCCTCGAGCCCGACTCGATCCGTGAGGTCATCCTGGCCACCAACCCCAACATCGAAGGCGAGGCCACCGCCATGTACCTGGCCCGCCTCCTCGCCCCCCTCGGCGTCCGGGTCACCCGCATCGCCAGCGGCCTCCCCGTCGGCGGCGACCTCGAATACGCCGACGAGATCACCCTGGGCCGCGCCTTCGCCGGCCGCCGCGAGATGCCGGTGTAGGCCTCCTGGCGTTCACGCCCCGGCAAGCTCTTCAGCTGGATGGGCTGCCAAGGTCAGGTACGGCGGGGCGAGGCCTCCTGGTATCGGGCCAGGGCGCGGTCGCGGGCGGTGGGGTGGTCGACGATGGGGTGGGGGTAGTCGGTGCCGAGGCGGACCCCGCCGGCTTCGAGGTCGGCGGGGCTGGCCTGCCAGGGGGCGAAGATGGCCGGGGGCTGGAGCTTGGCGAGCTCGGGGACCCAGCGGCGGATGTAGTCGCCGTCGGAGTCGAACTTCTCCGCCTGGGTGACGGGGTTGAAGATCCGGTAGTAGGGGGCGGCGTCGGTGCCGGTGCCGGCGACCCACTGCCAGCCGCCGTTGTTGGCCGGCAGGTCGCCGTCCATGAGGTGCTGGAGGAAGAAGCGGGCGCCCTCGCGCCAGTCGACGAGCAGGTGCTTGGTCAGGAACGAGGCCACCACCATGCGGGCCCGGTTGTGGACCCAGCCCTGGCCGGTGAGCTGGCGCATGCCGGCGTCGACCAGCGGGTAGCCGGTGCGGCCGGCCTGCCAGGCGGCCAGCCCGTCCGGGTCGTCCTCGAACTCGAAGCGGGCGAACTCGGGGCGCATGTGCGCCCAGGCGCTCTCCGGCTGGTGGTAGAGGACGTAGCCGTAGAAGTCGCGCCACAGCAGCTCGTTAACGAAGGTCTCGCGGTCCCCGGCCCGGCGGGGGTGCTCGGCCGCCCTTGGCCCGCGGCCGACGGCGGCCGCGACCTGGCGGGGCGAGAGGAGCCCGAAGCGAAGGTACGGGCTGAGGCGCGAGGTCCCGTCGGTCGCCATGTAGTTCCGCGCCCTCGCGTAGCGGTCGATCCGCCGCTCCACGAACCAGCGCAGCCGCTCCAGCGCCGCCTCCGGGTCGGGCGGGGTGACCTCCACCGCCCCCTCCACCCCGAACCCGCCCGCTCCGGTGCCGGAGCCCCCGGTGGGGGAGCGTCGCCGACCGATGAGCTGGACGGCGCCGGTTGTCCACAGCCCCCCGCGGTCGTCGGACACCGGGACCCGGGGTGGGGCCGGCAGGGGGTCGTCCCAGGTGGCGGCCTTGGCGGCGCGGGCGAACGGGGAGTAGATCCGGAACGGGTCGCCGTCGGTCTTGCGGACCTCGTCGAAGTCGCTCAGGTAGACGCCGGGCATGGGGTGCAGGGCGCGGCCGTCGGCGCGCAGCGCCCGCTCCACCGCGGCGTCACGGCGGCGGGCGTAGGGGGTGTGCTCGCGCGAGCACCAGACGGTGTCGGCGGCCACCTCGCGGGCCAGGGCGGGGAGGACCGTGACCGGGTCGCCCTCGCGGACCAGCAGGCGGCCGCCGAGCGCCTCTAGGTCGCGGGCCAGTGCCTGGAGCGCCCCGAGCAGGAAGGCGCGCCGGTTGGGGCCGCTGGGGCGGCCGTCGAGCAGGGCGCGGTCGACCACGAAGGTCGGGACGACCTGGTCGGCGGCATCAAGGGCGGCCAGCAGAGCCGGGTGGTCGGCCACCCGGAGATCCCTGCGGAACCAGACGACAGCACGGCTTGGCATACCCACCCTTCCGTGTCGCGGTCGGGTTGCGGTTGCGCATCGGGCCGAGCGGCCGGCCTTCGGGTTGGTAGGCTGGTCCCGCCCGCCCGCAGCCGTGCCCGCAAGGAACGCCCATGGCCCTGGTCGTCCAGAAGTACGGCGGCACCTCGGTCGGGGACGCGTCCCGGATCCGTCGCGTCGCCGAGCGTGTGGTCGCCTCCCGTCACGCCGGGAACGACGTCGTGGTGGTCGTCTCCGCCATGGGCGACTCCACCGACGACCTGATCGCGCTGGCCAGGAGGGTCTCGCCTGACCCGCCGCCGCGCGAGATGGACATGCTGCTGACCGCCGGCGAGCGCATCTCGATGTCGCTGCTGGCCATGGCCATCGCCGACCTGGGGGTCACGGCCAAGTCGTTCACCGGCTCCCAGGCCGGGATCATCACCGACACCCTGCACGGCAAGGCCCGCATCCTCGACGTGCGCGCCGGGCGGATCAGCGACGCCCTGGCCGAGGGCAACGTGGTGATCGTGGCCGGGTTCCAGGGGGTCACCTCGACCTCGAAGGAGGTCACCACCCTCGGCCGGGGCGGCTCGGACACGACCGCGGTCGCCCTGGCGGCGGCCCTCGGGGCGGGGGTCTGCGAGATCTACACCGACGTGGACGGGGTCTACACCGCCGACCCGCGGGTGGTCCCGGAGGCCCGCAAGCTGCACATGGTCTCCTACGAGGAGATGCTCGAGCTGTCGGCCTGCGGGGCCAAGGTGCTGATGCTGCGCTGCGTCGAGTACGCCCGCCGCACCGGCATGGTCCTGCACGTGCGCTCCAGCTTCACCGACGCGCCGGGGACCTGGGTACGTGAGGAGGACGAACGCATGGAGAAGGCGATCGTCTCAGGGGTGCCGCACGACACCTCGGAGGCCAAGGTGACCCTGGTCCGGGTGCCGGACAAGCCGGGGATCGCCGCCCGGGTGATGCGCGGCATCGCCGACCACGGCGTGAACGTGGACATGATCGTGCAGAACGTGTCCCATGGCGGCACCACCGACATCTCATTCACCGTGCCCAAGGCCGACCTGTCGGGGGCCATGGCCGTGCTCCAGGGGCTGCAGGACGAGGTCGGGGCGGCCGAGGTGGTGGCCGACTCCGACATCGCCAAGGTGTCGCTGGTCGGGGCGGGCATGAAGTCGAGCCCGGGGGTGGCCGCGGCGATGTTCGACGCCCTGGCCAACGCCGGGGTCAACATCGAGATGATCTCCACCTCGACCATCCGGATCTCCTGCGTGATCCGCTCCAGCGACGTCGGCGTGGCCGTGCGGGCCATCCACGACCGCTTCCACCTGTCCGAGGAGGCCGAGTTCCGCCACGACCACCCCGACGGCACGGCCGAGCTGCCGGTGGTCAGATGACCCGCTCCCTGCCCACGGCGGTGATCGTGGGGGCCACCGGGGCCGTCGGGGAGGACCTGCGGCGGCTGGTGGCCGAGCGGGAGCTTCCCGTCGGCGAGGTCCGGCTGGTCGCCTCGGCCCGCTCGGCCGGGCGGCGGCTGCCCGTCCGCGGCGAGCAGGTCGAGGTCAGGGCCCTCGCTCCCGAGGTGTTCGACGGCGCGGAGGTGGCGTTCTTCTCTGCCGGGGGAAGCGTGTCGCGGGAGTGGGGGCCGGTCGCGGCCGGGCGCGGCGCGGTGGTGGTCGACAACTCCAGCGCCTGGCGCATGCACCCCGAGGTGCCCCTGGTCGACGCCGACGTCAACCCCGAGGCGGCCCTCGACCACCCGCTGGGGATCGTGGCCAACCCGAACTGCACCACCCTGGCCATGACCCCGGTGCTGGCCGTGCTGCGCGACCGCTTCGGCCTGGAGTCGATCACCCCGACCTCGTTCCAGGCGGCCGGGGGGTCGGGCCAGAAGGGCATGGACGAGCTGGCCGAGCAGGCGGCCAAGCTGGCCGGCGAGCGGGAGCTGCTGCGCCGCGGCGGCCGCCCCGAGGAGCTGCCCGCCGGCCAGGTGTTCCCGCACCCGATCGCCTTCAACGTCATCCCCCAGTGCATGGGCTTCACCGAGTCCGGCTACACCGTCGAGGAGCTGAAGCTGCGGGACGAGCCGCGCAAGATCCTCGGCCTGCCCGAGCTGGCCTCCCACCCGACCTGCGTCCGGGTGCCGGTGCTGGTCGGCCACTCGCTGTCGGTCCGGGCCGTCTGCCGGGAGCCGGTCGACGTCGAGGCGTTCCGCGCCGGCTGCGCGGAGGCCCCCGGGGTGACCGTGCTCGACGACCCGGCGACCGACCGCTACCCGACCCCGCTGGAGTGCGCCGGCACCGACGGGGTGTTCGTCGGCCGCATCCGCGCCGACCTGGCCGACCCGCGGGCCGTGCTGTTCTGGTCGGTGGCCGACAACCTGCGCAAGGGGGCGGCCCTCAACGCCGTCCAGATCGCCGAGGTGCTCCTGCGGGAATCTCTGGACCGGCACGACAGTTGACGATCTAAACTATCGTCGCCCGTCGCGTTCCAGGAGGTCCGCATGACCGAGGCGTCCACCGGCACCGGCTCCCCGTCCGGCACCGCCCTCCCCACCGGCCCCGTCTGGCGCGCCGGCCTGCTCGCCGCCGCAGCCGCGGTTGTCGTCAACGCCCTCGCCTGGGTGCTGCTCCAGCAGGTCCTCGACGTCGGCCTCCAGACCCCGGCCCAGCCGGGCAGCACCGAGCTGAGCTCGCTGCCGCTGGGCCCGGTCGTCGGCGTCACCGCCTTGGCAGGCCTGCTCGGGGCCTTCGTTCTGTGGCTGCTGACCCGGCGGGGACCGTCGGGTGTCCGCCTCTGGGCCATCCTGGCCGTGGCCTTCGGGGTCCTGTCGGCCCTGCCGGCGCTCGGCCTCGACGTGTCGACCAGCCGTCAGCTCGGCCTGGTGCTGTTCCACCTCCTGGCCACCGTGGTCGTGATCGCGGTCGTGCGCCAGCAGCTGGCCCGCTGGACCGGCTGAGCCGCCCCAGTCCTAGTAGAACTCGGCCGTCCAGGGGCGGGGGCTGGCGAAGGCGGCCCGGAGCAGGTCGACGGCGCCGGGGTCGAAGCCGCTGAGGAGGCCGGCCCGGAGCAGGTCGTCGGGGCCGGCGAAGCCGGTGAACAGCGAGGCCAGGCCGCGGACGTCGGCCACGGCGTCCGCGGTGGCGGGGGCCGGCTCGACCCGCCCCTGGCCGCCGGCCAGCTCGAGGCGCCAGACCCCGGTGTTCCAGGGGCAGAGCGGGTCGTCGACCCGGAAGTCGACCCGGCCGGTCACGCCGGCCGGCCAGGGACGGGCCTGGAGGGCCGCCGGCAGGTCGACCACGCGCAGCATCCAGTGCCAGCGGTCGGTCAGCCGGGCGAAGCGGTCGCGGAGGGCGTACAGGGCCGCCGGGTCGGGGTCGGGGCCGCTCCAGGCCACCACCCCGTTCATGGAGGCGTAGCCGGCGAACAGGGCGAACAGGGCGGCGTCGGCGCCGGGCAGGCAGCCCCAGTCGGCGACCTCGACCCGGGTCTGGAACGGCGCCGGCTCGGGCCGGAACTCGAGGGTGGCCACGGCCCAGCCGGCCGGCCCGCCGGGGCCGTCGAGCACGAACGCGGCCGTGGTCTTGTCCTTGGTCCGGGCGGCAAGCTGGCGCCAGAACCGCTCGCCGCGGTCGAAGGCCCCGTGCCGGGAGGGGGCGACCCGGCGGTAGACCTCGGCCAGCTCGGCCGGGTCGTCCAGGGAGGCGGGGCGGCCCCGGTAGGGGTCGGTGTTCCTGGGGAGGTGCTCGGCCCTGGCCTCGTACAGAGTCCAGCTGCCGGCGACCTCGAACCCGGCCCCGCGGTAGAACGGGAACGTGCTCGGGGTCAGGGTGGCCAGCGGCACCCCGTCGGCGTGCAGCTCCTCCAGCAGGCCGGCCAGCAGCCGGCCGCCGTGCCCGGCCCCGCGGTGCTGGGGCGGGGTGGCCAGCTGCAGCACCTGGGCCGAGGGCAGGGCCCGGCCCAGCCACCACTGGGCCTGGCGGTCCAGCCGGAGCACGCTGGTGATCTCGCCCCCGTCCTCCACCACCCGGAACTCGCCGGGCTCGGTCCGCTCCACGTACTCGTCGGCCTTGGCCCCGACCATCAGCCCGAGCACCATCAGCTCGGCCACCGCCCGGTGCTCGGACGGTTCGATCGGCCGGTACAAAGCCATCCGCGCGGCGCCCTCACGCCCGCCCTGATCCCTGTTGTCAGCCGGCTGTTGGTGCGCCACGCGAACGCCTTTGGCTAGTAGAAATCGGGGCTCCAGGGCCGGGAGCCGGCGTGCATGGCCTGGAGGAACTCGACGTCGGCGTGGCCGAGGCCGCCGACCACGCCGAGGGCGGCCAGGTCGCGGGGGTCGTGGTAGCCGGCGAACAGGGCGGCCAGCCCGGCCGCGGTGGTGGTGACGGCGGCGTCGTCCCCGACCCGGACCGCCTTGCCCTCCCCGCCGTCGACCTCGATCGTCCAGGTCCCGTCGACCCAGGGGCAGGTGTCGTCGGCGACCCCGACGGTGATGCGCCCGCGCAGCCAGGACGGGTAGCCGCGGGCCGCGAACGCCCCAGGGACGTCGACCACCCGGGCCATCCAGCGTTCCTGGCGCAGCTGGCGGATGTCCTGCTCGGCCACGAGCAGGGCGAGCGGCTCGGGGTCGGGGCCCTTCCAGTGGACGCTCGCCTCCAGCGACGAGAAGCCGCCGGCCAGGGTGAGCAGCGAGCGCCAGCCGGCCTCGCTGGACGCCCCCCAGTCGACCACCTGGACGCTGGTGCGGACCTCGCTGGCCGAGACGTCGCTGCTGACGGCCAGGACCGCCCAGCCGTCGGGGCCCTCGGGGCCGTCGACCAGGAACACCTGGGGCGGGCCGCTGCCCCGCTCGCCGAGCAGGAAGTGGCGCCACCAGTCGGCGTCCCGGTCGACCTGGCCGCTGCGGCCGGGGGCCACGCGGGCGAAGCGCTCCTGGAGCGGGCCCGGGTCGTCGGCCGGGACGGGACGGGCCCGCCAGCCGTCCGGCCAGCCGACCGGGAGGTGCCTGGCCGCGGCCTCGTACAGGGTCCAGGTGCCGGCGTACTCGTAGCCGGCCCGCCGGTAGAGCTGGACGGCCGCCGGGAACAGGGTGGAGATGGCGGCCCCGCGCTCGTGGACCTCGGCCAGGTAGGCGCGGAGCAGGTCGGTGGCCACCCCGCGGCCGCGGTGCTCGGCCCCGACCGAGAGGCCGGACACCTGGCTGGCCGGGACCGGCCGGCCGCCCCAGAACACCGGCTGGCCGCGGGCCAGCAGCAGGCCGAGCCGGACCCCGTCCTCCTCCAGCACCCGCAGCTCCTCGACCCGGGTGCGGGCCACCGAGCGGTCGATGCTGACGCTGGTGGTGGAGTCGCCGAACGCCTGGGCGTCCTGAACCATCAGGGCCCGGTGCTCCTCGGGCCGCGCCATCCGGTACTGCCGCGTCACCTGGCGAACCTCCTCGAACTCCCGCCCTTGACCCTATCAATCCTTGCCGACAGGGCCAGCGGGACCGGCCGAATCCGTTACGGCCGCAGAACGGCCAGGAAACCTGCCGGCAACACCGCTGCTGTACCTACTGGGCGTGCCGGTACGACTCCGACGCAGAAAGGGGGTACCGCCTTGGATTCCGGCGATACCGCGTTCGTTCTCATCTCCGCCGCCCTGGTGATGTTCATGGTCCCCGGCTTGGCGCTGTTCTACGGCGGCATGGTCAGGGCCAAGAACGTCCTGGCAACGGTCATGCAGAGCTTCTTCACCATGGGCCTGGTCTCGGTCCTGTGGGTGCTGGCGGCGTACTCCCTCGCCTTCGCCCCCGGCGGCCCCTTCATCGGCGGCCTCGACTTCCTCGGCTTCGCGAACGTGGGCCAGGAGCCCAACCCGGACCTGTCCCCGACCATCCCCCACGTCGCTTACGCCGTCTTCCAGCTGTTCTTCGCCGCCATCACCCCGGCCCTGATCACCGGCGCCTTCGCCGAGCGGATCAAGTTCTCGGCCTTCGCCCTGTTCACCACCCTGTGGCTGTTCCTGGTGTACGCGCCCCTGGCCCACTGGGT
>DASUPQ010000330.1 GCA_036280995.1 Actinomycetota bacterium
TGGAGGTGCTCATGGAGGAATCCGAGCTGATCGGCAAGCGCCCGGTCTCTGACCGACGGGTCGCTGTAGAAGTCGAAATGGGTGCCGGAATAGCGGCGCAACGTCCCGTGGGGCGCCCTGTCAGCCAGCTCCCTGGTCATCGCCTCGGGCGTCTCGGTGTCGTCGACGGCGACGCATACCAGCAGGGGCGCCCGCAGCCGGGCCGCGTCCAGCGCGGGCCGGTACCGCATCATCTGCAGGAGGCCTCGGGGCGCAATCTGGTTGCGCCACAGGGTCGTGCCCGCCTCCCCGGCCAGCGTCGTCAGGTGCCGCTGGGCCTCGGTGGTGGAGATCACCGCCACCTGGCCCGCCCCGCCGATCATGGGAATGTAGGCTGGTGCCAGCCCGAGCTTGCCGCGCAGCGCATCCCAAAGGATGGCCGCCAGCAGCCGCAGCGAGGCCGCGGCGGAGCGGTCGCGCACGCGCGGGAAGCCGTTGAACGGGATCTGGGCCACCACGGCAGCGATCCCGGGGTCGTCGGCCGCGACCGAGATGACATGCGCGCCGCCGAGAGAGTTGCCCCACAGCGCGACCCGACCGGGGTCGAGGTCCTGGCGTCCCCTGACCCACGCGACCGCGGCCCGGAGGTCCTCCTGCTGGCTGGCGAGGTCGACGACCTGGCGTGGCTCGCCGCCGCTCTCGCCGAACCCGCGATAGTCGAACACCAGGGCGGCGATCCCGCCGGTGGCGAACCGTTCGGCATGGGGAACCAACCGATCCATCGTTCCGCTGAAACCATGGGCGAGGACGACAGCCGGCCAGCGCGTGTCGGTACCGGCCGCCGCCTCGGGGACGAACAGGTAGCCGGCGCAGGCGTCAGCACCTGATACGAAGGAGACCTTCTCTCGCCTCATCACAGTGACCTCCTCGGTCAGCTCACCCCCCGACCAGCGCCCGTGACCCCGAGGGCCAGGAGCAGGCCAGCGCGGAGCCAGACCATCGAGCGCGCCACCAGGTCCTTCCCCTCCCCCTCCCGTTGCTCGGGTTCGCCTACCAGCAGGCTACGGACACGCCCGGGCCCCGGCATCACCCGATAGTGCGACAACGGGTGTGATCCTCCCGCCCGGCCAGCCCTACAATGGGCCGCCCAACAGGACTGTCAGGTGTCGGACGGGCAGGAGCGTGCGAGGCGGCCATGGTGGAGCCCACCACGCCGCGACCGCCCGGAGTCAGACTTGCCGAGCACGACGGCCTGCTGGCCACCAAGCTGCACATCCCCAGGCCGCGTCCCGAACTCCTGTCCCGCGCCCGCCTGATCGAGCGCCTGACCGAGGGGACAGCCCGCGAGCTGGTCCTGGTGTGCACGCCGGCCGGGTTCGGCAAGACGACCCTGCTGGCCGACTGGGCCCGAGGCACCCCGCGGCCGGTGGCCTGGGTGTCGCTGGACGAGGGCGACAACGACCCGACCCGGTTCTGGCGGCATGTCGCGGCCGCGCTGGACCAGGTGCGACCCGGGCTCGGCGAGCGGGCCGGCGCGCTGCTGCGCGATGCCGGTCGGGCCTCGTTCGAGGCGGTGCCGGCCGCGCTCGTCAACGAGCTGGCCGGCGGACCGGACGAGGTCGTGCTGATACTGGACGACTACCACCTCGTCGATGCGCCACCGGTCCACCAGTCCTTGGCGTTCCTGCTGGAGCACCTGCCGACGCAGGCGCACCTGGTCGTGGCCAGCCGCGCCGATCCGCCGCTGCCGCTGGCCCGGCTACGGGCCAGCGGCCAGCTGGCCGAGCTGCGCGCCGCCGACCTGCGCTTCACCCCGGATGATGCGGCCGCGTTGCTGCGTACCGCGGTCGGGTCCGGCCTGCCCGAGGCGGCCGTGGCGGCGCTGGCCGACCGGACCGAAGGCTGGGTGGCCGGGCTCCAGCTGGCCGCGCTGTCGCTGCAGGGCCGTGCCGACGTCACCGCCTTCGTGGAGGGGTTCTCGGGCAGCCACCGGTACGTTCTCGACTACCTGGCCGAGGAGGTGCTCGACCGCCAACCGCAGCGGCTACGCCAGTTCCTGCTGGCGACCTCCGTGCTGGAGCGCCTCTCGGGGCCGCTGTGCGACGCGATCACCGGCCGCAGCGACAGTCAGGGGCTGCTGGAGCAGGCCGAGCGGGCCAGCCTGTTCCTCGTCCCCCTGGATGAGGTGCGCGGCTGGTGGCGCTACCACCAGCTGTTCGCCGATCTGCTCCGCGGCCGGCTGTCGCGGGAGCAGCCCGAGCGGGTGCTCGAGCTGCACCGGGCCGCGGCCGCCTGGTCGGAGGCGCACGGGCTGGTCGACGACGCCATCCGGCATGCCCTAACCGCCGGCGACGCCACCTGGGCGGCCCGGCTGGTCGAGCGGCACTTCGACGCGTTGCTGCAACGCGCCGAGGGCGCGACGGTCGACCGCTGGGTGGAGGCGCTACCGGCCGAGCTGGTCCGCTCCCGGCCCCGGCTGCTGCTGGCCCAGGCGGTGTGGGCGTTGCTCGTGGGCCGCATACACGACGCCGAGCCCTTGCTGGACCAGGCCGAGGCGGCGCTGGCGGCCGGCGGTGATGAGCCGTACGAGCCCTCGGTCGGCCGGGCGGCCAGCCTGGTGGCCAACCTGCCCGCCTCGATCGCGATTGCGCGCGCGGACCTTGCCCGGCGGCGCGGGGACGCCGAACGCGTCGACGCCTTCGCCCAAGGGGCCTTGACCCATCTCACCAAGAAGGACCGGGCGCTACGCTGGGCGGTCGACCGGTACCTGGCCGTGGCCGCCTGGCAGCGGGGTGAGCTGGCCCAGGCCGAGCGGCTGTTGATCGACCTGGTCGGCGAACACTGGGCGCCCGGCGAGGGCTTCCTGGCCGTGCGGCCCCGCTACGACCTGGGTCAGGTGCAGCGCGCCCGCGGCCGTCTGGGTGCGGCGCTGCGCACCTACCGGCAGGTGCTTGCCGCCGGCGGCGGGACGGGCCGCCCGTTGTCGGCGGCCGGCATGGCCCACGTGGGCATGGCCGGCGTGCTCTTTGAGCGCAGCGAGCTGGACGGCGCACTCGATCACGCCTCCCAGGGCGTCGAGCTGTGCCGGCAGCTCGCCTACACCCAGCCGCTGCTGGCCGGCCTGGCCACGCTGGCCTGGATCCGGCACGCCCGGGGCGACCGGGCCGGCGCCTTGGCGGCGATCGCCGAGGCTGAGCAGATCGAGCCGAGCCCGGAGGTCGTCGACCTGCTCAACCCCGTACCGGCCCTGCGGGCCCGGCTGGCCCTCGCCCATGGTGAGGTCACCGACGCCGCCCACTGGGTCCAGGCGCGCGGCCTGGACGTCGAGGACCAACCCAGCTACCCACGCGAGCACGAGTACCTGGTGCTGGCCCGCGTGCTGGTCGCCCAGGGCGATCCCGAGCGGGCGCTCGGGCTGCTGGAGCGGCTGCGTGCCGAGGCGGCGGCCCAGGGGCGGACCGGCAGCGTCATCGAGGTGCGGACCCTCCAAGCACTGGCGCTGGACGCCAGTGGTGATCAGGCCGGCGCGCTGGACGTGCTGGCCGAAGCGGTCGCGCTCGGCGCGCCCGAGGGCTACCTGCGGGTGTTCATCGACGAGGGCCCCCCGATGGCCGCCCTGTTCCGAGAACTGCTGGCACGCCGGCGCCGGGCGCGGCCGGCGACCGTCGCCGCACCACGCGACCATCTCGCCCGCCTGGTGGAGGCCTTCGAGCAGGCCGACCTGCCCATCCGCCCACCCGCCAGCCACGGCCGCGTGGTGGCGCCGGGGATGGTCGAGCCGCTGACCGCCCGCGAGCTGGAGGTGCTGCGGCTGCTGGCCGCCGGCAAGTCCAACCAGGCGATCGCCAGGCAGCTGGTGGTGACCCTGGACACCGTCAAGAGCCACGTCGGCCACATCCTCGCCAAGCTGGGCGCGGCCAACCGCACCGAGGCGGTCGCTCGGGCGCGGGACCTCGGGTTGCTGGGCTGAGCGGCGCCAAGGAGGTCAGGCCCGGTTCCCGGCCTCGCCGACGCGGTCCACGACCTCATCCGCCGCTTCCATGACACATCCTGATCGGCGAGGTTCCCTGCTCCTTCTCACCGGCGAGGCTCGGCCGGAACCGGGCCAGCGTCCTGGCGCCCCACAGGAACGCCACGGTGCCGGCCGCGATGGCGGTGAGCACCCCGGCGACCGCCGGGTCATAGTGCGAGCCGCCGTTCGGGAACAGCGCCACGCCGACGTTGCTCAGGGCATGGAACAGGACCGCCGCGAACAGGCTCTCGCCGGTGTTGTTGTAGAGCCACACGATGAGGACCCGCGCCGCCAGGGTCTCCAGGCACTTCCAGGCGATCCAGGCCGCACCATGGTGCGCCTGGACCAACGGCACGACATGCCACAGCGCCCCCACCGTCCCCAGTAGGAGGCTGGCCTTGAGGGCGCCCCAGCGGTCCTGCAACGGATCGGCGGCATAGCCCATCCAGCCTGCCTCCTCCCCGACGGCCGGAGGCAGGAACACCAGCAGCAGGAGCGGCGCCGCCAGCAGCGAGACGTGCGGGTCGGGCAGCGGCCGCCCCAGCAGGCGCATCACCTCATAGGACCCCACCAGGATGACCGGGTTCAGGAGGACGATGGCGACATACCAGCGCCTGCGCCCGACCCGCCGGTGGTCCAGCACGCGCCGCACCAGCCGCCTGACCCCGGCAGACCCCTCGGCCCGGTGGACCAGGACCACGCCCGCCACCAGCGGGCAGACGGCCATCAGCGAGCTCACCGGAAGGTTCATGGGGAACCCCGGCTGGAACCCTCGCCGCTCGGCGATGGCCCCGGCCAGCCAGAACGGCAGCGACAGGGCGAAGACCAGCAGGCAGAACCGCAGCGGCGACCGCGGCGAGGCCGCGCTGGTGGCCATGGTTCCTCCTCCTTCCCGGTGAACCCGTCCAGGAGGCTAGGGCCAACCCTGTCAGCGGGCATCACCCGAAAGGGTGGGGCACGGGTTGAGTCTCCCCTTCCGCCCAGCCGTCGACATGGCCGTCGACCCATGCGCGAGCGCCGGCTATGATATCTCAAGATCAAGATAATGCCTCCCGGGGAGCCTGCGATGGAGACGACAGCGCACGCGGCCGGGGCCGCCGGAACCAGGATCGCGGTGGACATCGGCGGGACCTTCACCGACCTGGTCCTGGTGCAGGCGGGTCGGGTCACCGCCAACGCCAAGGTGCTGACCACCCCCGGCGACCCGTCGATGGCGGTGGAGAACGGCATCTCCCGCCTGCTCGACCGGGGGGGTCCGGGGGACCGCCGGGGTGGTCCCCCGGTCAATCGGGTGCCGCCCGAGACCGTGGGCGAGATCGTCCACGGCACCACGCTGGTGTCCAACGCGCTCATCGAGCGCAAGGGCGCGACCACTGCCCTGGTCACCACCCGCGGCTTCCGCGACGTGCTGACCATCCGCCGCGAGCTGCGCTACGACCTCTACGACCTGTTCCTGGAGATGCCCGAGGCGCTGGTCCCGCGGCGGCTGCGCTTCGAGGTGGACGAGCGGGTCCTGGCCGACGGCACCGTCGACCGACCCCTGGATGCCGGCGAGGTGCGTCGCCTGGCCCGGCGCCTGGAGCGCGACGGCGTGCAGGCGGTGGCCGTGAGCCTCCTGCACGCCTACCGGCAGCCCGACCACGAGCGCACGGTCGCCGAGGTGCTCGGCCAGGAGCTGCCGGGCGTGGCCGTGGCCATCTCCAGCGAGGTCTCCCCCGAGCTCGGGGAGTTCGCCCGCACCTCCACCGTGGTCGCCAACGCCTACGTCCTGCCGCTGGTCGCCAGCTACCTCGAGATGCTGCAGAAGCGGCTGGAACAGCTGGGCATCAGGGGACCGCTGCGCATCATGCTGTCCACCGGCGCCGGCGGGCTGGCCGGGGCCGACACCGCCCGCCGCTACCCGGTCCGCCTGCTGGAGTCCGGGCCGGCCGCCGGGGCCCTGGCCGCCGGCTACTGGGGCGCCGGCGGCGGCAACCGGGACGTGCTCGCCTTCGACATGGGCGGCACCACGGCCAAGGCCTGCCTCATCGAGGACGGCATCCCCATGGTCGCCCGGGAGTTCGAGGCCGCCCGCGTGTACCGCTTCACCAAGGGCAGCGGCCTGCCCCTGCGGGTCCCGGTGATCGACCTGATCGAGATCGGCGCCGGCGGGGGCAGCATCGCCAGGGTGGGGCCGTTCGGCCTGCCCAAGGTGGGCCCGGACTCGACCGGGGCCGACCCGGGGCCGGCCTGCTACGGCCAGGGCGGCACCGAGCCCACGGTGACCGACGCCGACCTGCTCCTCGGCTACCTCAACCCGGACTTCTTCCTCGGCGGCGAGATGCGCCTGGACGTGGCCGCGGCCCGCCGGGCCATGGGCGGGCTGGCCGGGGAGCTCGGCCTGCCGGTCGAGGAGGCGGCCGCCGCCGTCCACCGGGTGGTCAACGAGAACATGGCCAGCGCCGCCCGTATGCACGCCATCGAGCGGGGCCGCGACCTGCGCCGCTTCACCTTCGTGGCCACCGGCGGGGCCGGGCCGGTGCACGCCTGGGGCGTGGCCCGGGCCCTCGGCATCACCAGGCTGGTGTTCCCGCCCGGCGCCGGCGTGGCCTCGGCCTTCGGCATGCTGACGGCCGCGCCCGGTTTCGAGTTCGCCCGCAGCCTGCCCGCGCCGCTCGGCCAGACCGACTGGGGCGAGGTCCGGCGCATGGTCACCGAGCTGGTCACGGCCGGCCGCGCCCAGCTCCAGGAGGCCGGGGTGGCCACCGGCGACGCCCGCGTCGACCTGGCCGCCGACGTGCGCCACCGCGGCCAGGGCGAGGCGGTGACGGTGGCCCTCGGCGAGGCCCTCGACGACGACCCGGTCCGCCAGGTCGAGGCGGCCTTCGAGGCCGTCTACACCCGGCTCTACGGCCACCGCCCCCCGGGGGTGGAGGCCGAGATCACCACCTGGCGGGTGCGGGTCATGGGCCCCGAGCCGGAGCTGGACGTCGCCGCCCGTGGCGGGCCCGGGGCCGACCCCGGCAAGGGCCGCCGGCCGGTCTGGTTCGCCGAGGCGGACGGGTTCGTGGACACCGACGTCGTCGACCGCTACCGGCTGGCGCCCGGGGCCGAGCTGCGCGGGCCGGCCGTGGTCGAGGAGCGCGAATCGACCATGGTCGTCGGCCCCGGCGGCCGGGCCCGGGTCGACCGGTTCGGCAACCTGGAGGTGGAGGTCCGGTGAGCATCGACGGCGAGCGCGGGATCGACCTGGTCACCCTGGAGATCCTCTGGAGCCGGCTGATCACGGTCACCAACGAGCAGGCAGCCGCCCTGCAGCGGACCTCGTTCACGCCGATCGTGCGCGAGTCGGGCGATCTGTCGGCGGCGGTGTTCGACGCCCGCGGCCGGATGCTGGCCCAGGCGGTGACCGGCACCCCCGGCCACATCAACTCGCTGGCCACCTCCATGCACCACTTCCTGGCCGCGTTCCCGCCCGAGACCCTGCAGCCCGGCGACGTGCTGATCACCAACGACCCCTGGAAGACCTCCGGGCAGCTCAACGACCTGTCGGTGGTCACCCCGGTGTTCCGCGCCGGGCGCCTGATCGGCTTCTTCGGCAACACCTGCCACGCCATGGACATCGGTGGCCGGGGGCTGTCGGCGGACGCCGCCGAGCTGTACGAAGAGGGCCTGTTCATCCCTATGACCAAGCTGTTCTCGGCCGGCCGGCCCAACCAGGAGCTGCTGCGGATCGTCGAGGCCAACGTGCGTGCCCCCTACGAGGTCGTGGGCGACATCCACGCCCAGGTGGCCGGCAACCAGGTCGGTGCCGACCGGCTGCTGGAGTACCTGGAGGACTTCGGCCTGCCCGACCTGGAGGCGCTCGGGGCCGAGATCCTGGAGCGCTCCGAGCGGGCGACCAGGGAGGCGATCGCCGCCCTGCCCGACGGCGACTACACCCACACCATCCGCACCGACGGGCTGGACGAGCCGGTCACCATCGCCTGCCGGGTCCAGGTGCGCGGCGACGAGATCGTGGTCGACTACGCCGGCAGCTCGGCCCAGGTCGACCGGGGCATGAACGTGGTCCCCAACTACACCGCCGCCTACACCAGCTACGCCCTCAAGTGCGCCATCAGCCCGGAGGTGCCGCACAACGACGGCAGCTTCCGCCCCGTCTCCACCGTCGCCCCCGAGGGCAGCATCCTCAACCCCCGCTTCCCGGCCGCCGTGGCCGCCCGCCACATCGTCGGCCACTTCCTCCCCCACGCCGTATTCGGGGCGCTGGTCAAGATCATCCCCGACCGCGTGCTGGCCGAGGGCGCCGGCAACATCTGGCTGACCACGGTGCGCGGCCAGGGCCGCGACCGCTTCATCACGGTGTTCTTCGCCGCCGGCGGCACCGGCGCCCGGCCGACCAAGGACGGGCTGTCGACGACCAGCTTCCCCAGCGGCATCGCCACCGCCCCGGTCGAAGTCATCGAGACCACCTCCCCCCTGGTGATCCGCTCCAAGGAGCTGCGCCGCGACTCCGGCGGGCCCGGCCGCTTCCGGGGCGGGCTGGGCCAGCGCATCGAGGTGGAGGTGCGCACCGGCGAGCCGTTCGTCGTCTCCTCCCTGGCCGACCGGATGCGCTTTCCCGCCGACGGCTACCAGGGAGGCGGGCTGGGGGCGCCGGGCGGGTTCCGGACCTCGCTCGGCACCCGCCCCAACCCCAAGCTGAGCCTGGCCCTCCCGGCCGGCACCCGGTTCGTGCTCGAGCTGCCGGGCGGGGGCGGGTTCTTCGACCCGCTCACCCGTCAGCCCGAGGCCGTGGCCGGCGACGTGGCCGAGGGGCTGGTCAGCCCGGCCGCGGCCGAGCGTGACTACGGGGTTCGGGTGACCCGGGCGGGCCGGCTCCTCGGGCTCGGCGAGCGCCGTCCCGGCGACGCCTAGCCGGGCGCGAACAGGTCGAGCAGGCGCTCGGCCTGGTGGGCGGCGGCCGGCCGCAGGATCGGGACCTGGACCCCGACGTCGCGGAACTGCTGCACCTTGGCCTTGACCTGGTCGGGGGTGCCGCTGGCGGTCATGCCGCGGATGTAGGAGTCGGGCACGGCCGCGATCAGGGCCTCCTTGCCGCCCCGGTTCCAGGCCTCCTCGAACTTGGGGAAGTCCTCGGGGTGGAAGTAGGGCTCGCCGACCCGCATCTTCGGCCCGGCGATGAACGGCAGCTGGATGGGGTCGAGCTTGCTGGCCACCTCCCAGCGGATGGCGTCCAGGGCGGTCTGCTCGTCGTCCTCCACCGAGCAGTTGACGAGCTGGTAGACGGCGAAGGAATCCCAGTCGCGGCCGGCCTCCTCGGCCGCCTCGCGCACGATCTTGAGGGCGTTGGCCGAGTACTCGGGCGAGCAGACGGCGTTCAGCATCACCCCGTCGCCGATCTGGCCGGCGATGCGCAGCCCCTTGCGGCTGGTGGCGGGGATGAACATCGGGATCCGGTCGCGGGCCGGCTTGAAGCCGAGCTGGACGTCGTCGAAGTGGACCACCTGGCCGGAATAGCTGACCCGCTCGCCGGTGAGGATGGCGCGCATGGACTCGACCCACTCGCGCAGCGCCACCCCGGGGTCGGCCGGCTCCAGGCCGTGGCGCTTGGCGTGGGTGCTGGTGCAGGCGCCGGGGGCCAGCAGCAGCCGGCCGCCGGTCAGCTCGTCCAGGGCGGCGGCCGTCTGGGCCATGACCAGGGGGGTGCGCAGCCGGGTGATCTGGGTGCAGCCGATGGTCAGCCGCTCGGTGGCCAGCCCGATGGCGGTGAGCGAGCTGACCGAGTCGCGCATCAGCTCGATCGTCTCGGAGAAGAAGCCGATCTCGTAGCCGCGCCGCTCGGCCTCGCCCATCCAGTGGGCCATGTCGCGGCCGTCCATGGCGGGGTCGTAGCCGACTGCGAACCCGACGCGCTCCATCTCCCGACCCCCATCATCCCGGCTGCCCAGCGCCAAAGTATCTTAGCGTTTAGATACCTTACCGCCCTGGTCGCGTCAAGGCGCGGAGAGGACGGGGCGGGGCGACCGCCGTAGAATCTCCTCATGTCGAGCGACCAGGGCGTCGAGACGGGACCGTCGCAGGACCACGTCGACCACATCCTCGAGCAGTGGGCCCAGCAGCGGCCGGACCTGGACGTGTCCCCGATGGGCATCATCGGCCGCATGTCGCGGCTGTCGCGGTTCCTGGAGCGCAGCATCGCCACCGTCCTGGCCCGCTACGGCCTGAACGAGCCGCAGTTCGCGGTGCTGGCGGCGCTGCGCCGGGCCGGTCCGCCCCACTGCCTGTCCCCCACCGACCTGTACAACGGGCTGCTGGTGTCGTCGGGGGCCATGACCAACCGGCTCGACCGGCTGGCCGCGGCCGGCCTGGTCGAGCGCGTGCCCGACCCGGGGGACGGCCGCAGCCTGCTGGTGGCCCTGACCGACAAGGGCCAGCAGGTGATCAACGAGGCGGTGGCGGCCCACACCGCCAACGAGCACCGGCTGCTGTCCTCGCTCAGCCCGGAGGAGCGGGCCCAGCTCGCCGACGTGCTCCGCCGGCTGCTGTTGCAGTTCGAGGACCATCCGCCGCCGACCAGGTCGCGGGACCCTGGCGGGAACCCGGC